>JAAYLM010000006.1 GCA_012521915.1 Oscillospiraceae bacterium
GATACAAACCTGGTCAGTCTGGAAGACCAAGATGCTTTGGCCACACTTTTTGACGAAAACGCCATGGAAAAAGTCATGGGTATACTGGAAAAGCTGGGTCTGTCTGACTATATGAATAGTTACAATTAATCAAGAACATATATTTCCCACTCTGCACAACAGGGGAAGCGATGAAAAGACTTTAGGAACGTTGTGTCATTAAGCCTCAGATGTCGATGTCGAACCCCAAGACACTCGCGAAGAGATCCCGTTTTCCGGGGTCTCTTTATTTAAGCGCTTTTTCCACTAACATTAGGCGGACGAATGCCGAAATAAAGTGGACAGTTTATGGCTAACCATTGAACATAAGCCTGTTGCCGTTTCGCAAACGTCGTATGGCTAAAAACTCAGACGGGAAATATACCGGCGCTCAGCAAGATCCGCAATCCGCCGGGCAAGATCATCGGTGGTATCCTGACGATAGACAGGTTATAATAATCTAAAGTATGTTACGAGGTGATGTGCCATGAAAAAAACCGATCTCCCGTTTTCTATCGATCTAAACGGCCGTACAGCTGTTGTCACTGGTGCCGGCGGTGTCCTGTGCAGCCAGTTTGCCCGTGCCCTCGCTGCCTGTGGGGCCAGTGTCGCTTTACTTGACCTGAACCTTGATGCCGCCCAAGCTGTCGCAGATGAGATCACAGCCACTGGCGGTAAAGCCTTTGCTTATAAAACCAATGTTCTGGACAAGGATTCTCTGGAAGCAGTGCACCAGTCAGTCCTCAAAGACCTGGGGACCTGTGATCTTCTGATCAATGGTGCCGGTGGCAATCATCCACGGGCCACGACATCACAAGAGTATTATGACCCCTCAAATATCCCTGCTGACACGGTCACTTTTTTTGATCTGGACAAACAGGGTATTTCCTTTGTCTTTGAATTGAACTTCCTGGGTACGCTTTTGCCCACTCAGGTGTTCGCTAAAGAAATGGTCAATCGGCCGGGCGCATCAATCATCAATATCTCTTCGATGAACGCATTCACGCCATTGACCAAGATTCCAGCCTACAGCGGCGCTAAGGCAGCGATCAGCAACCTGACGCAGTGGCTCGCTGTGCATTTCGCGCGTACAGGCATCCGGGTTAACGCTTTGGCTCCCGGGTTCTTCGCCACCAAGCAAAACGAGAAACTCCTCTTTACAGATGATGGTCAATTGACAGAACGCTCACACAAAATACTCAGCCAGACACCGATGGGCCGTTTTGGTGACAGTAAGGAACTGATCGGGGCTCTGCTCTTTCTGCTTTCACCGGAGGCAGCCGGTTTTATTACAGGCATTGTCCTGCCTGTCGATGGCGGTTTCAGTGCCTATTCCGGCGTTTAGCAGGCTTGTTTAAACGGTGCAGCTTACGGAATGTACGTTCATTCCATAACGCAAACACAAACCGTCGCTTTTCTGGTCAGATCAGAAGGCGACGGTTTTTTCAGGACAGGGAAAGCCATCCCAACTAAAAAAACCGACTCAGACCATACGTATCTGAGTCAGTTTTTAACTGGAGGCACCATCCAGATTTGAACTGGAGATAAAGGTTTTGCAGACCTCTGCCTTACCCCTTGGCTATGGTGCCATTTCTTCTGCGTCTGGGACACAGAAGCGCCTGGAGCGGGATACGAGATTCGAACTCGCGACTTTCACCTTGGCAAGGTGACACTCTACCACTGAGTTAATCCCGCGTTTGGTGGGTACTACTGGACTTGAACCAGCGACCCCATGCGTGTGAAGCATGTGCTCTCCCGGCTGAGCTAAGCACCCACAGTTTGGTGACCCGTAGGAGAATCGAACTCCTGTCTTCGCCGTGAAAGGGCGATGTCTTAACCGCTTGACTAACGGGCCATATGGTAGCGGCGGTCGGATTTGAACCAACGACACTTCGGGTATGAACCGAATGCTCTGGCCAACTGAGCTACGCCGCCACGTTTCTGGGGTATGGTTGTCTTTCAAAGTTCCTCAAGTTGCTTCATGATTCTACCAGTATTGACGCATACTTGTCAAGGCATTTTCTCAGGTCGTTTTTTTTAAAATATGGTCATTACCAATCATAATATTTATATATAATACTCATCCAGCATAAAAGAATACTGTCGCAGCACGAGTTTCATCCTTGATTTTGCCTATTATGACAAGCATATAAAATAATGAATATAACAATATAACATCCTTCAGTCCACAGGATGACTAAAGACATGATGACCGGTCCGGCAGAACTGCCGGACCGGTTTTATCTCATTGTCATGACCCGCTGTGCGGATGTTTGATCAGCTATTGTCAATCAGCCTGCAGATTACTTTACTTCGACTTCTGCACCGGCTTCTGTCAGCTTCTTGGCAACCTCGTCAGCGTCTTCCTTGCTGACATTCTCTTTAATCGCCTTCGGCGCGCTGTCAACCACGTCTTTGGCATCTTTAAGGCCAAGACCGGTCAATTCACGCACAGCTTTGATGACAGCGATTTTGCTGGCACCGGCAGCTTTAAGGACTACGGTAAATTCTGTCTGCTCTTCTTCTTGAACTGCAGCAGCAGCACCACCAGCAGCAGGGGCAACAGCCATGGCAGCAGCAGAAACGCCAAACTCTTCTTCAAGAGCTTTGACCAATTCTGCCAGTTCCATCACTGAAAGTGTCTTGACTTCTTCGATAAATTTTGCGATTTTTTCGCTTGCCATATTTTTATCCTCCCTTATTCTACAAACCTTATGCTTCTGTTTCAGCTTCCGGAGCCGATACGGATGATTCCGTGCCATCTTCCATTTTTTCTTTGATGGCGTTCAACACAATAGCCAGACTGGTGATCGGCGACAGCAAGGTAAAGACCAGCTGTCCATATAGAACATCCTGACCAGGTATGCTGGCCAGACGCTCAACCTCTTCCAGGCTGATCGCTTTACCTTCAAGCACACCGCCCTTTATCTTCAGACGATTAAATTTGCCGGCATACTCCTTAAGCAGTTTAGCCGGGGCAATCATGTCGTCTTTGCTGTAGGCAATGGCTGTGGGGCCCTTGAGGACATCCTCCAGACCAGTCAATCCAACCTGCTCCATCGCTCTGGCCGACAATGTGTTCTTGATGACCTGATACGTTACACCTGCTTTGCGCAAGCTGGCACGCATTTCAGTATCTTCGGCAACCGTCAAGCCACGATATTCTGCCATAACAATCGATTGTGCCTGGCCAAAATCAGCAGCAAGCGCGTTGACGATGCTCTTTTTCGCTTCCAACACCTTTTTACTGGGCATATAATCCCTCCTTCAATCATAATAAAACCCCTCACGCCGTTCAACGTGAGGGGCAGAAATATCGTTAAAACCGTGATAAACGGCTAACCATTCCGCAGCCTCGGCAGGACGTCTGACGTTTACATCCCGATAGGGATTCCTGCTGTCTAGGGCGCATGACCATATTTTAGCGAGCCAGCCTTATCCTGTCAATCCCTGAAACGATCAAGCTTACCCGGCGGAGCAGACACGCATGTGACTTAAATTCGTCCTGGAGCTATTTTGATGCCCGGGCCCATGGTTGAAACGATCACCACGCTGCGCAGGTACTGGCCCTTTGACGCAGCCGGCTTAGCTTTGATGATGGCATCCATGAGCACCCGGAAATTACCCATCAGCTTGTCCTGGCCGAATGAAACTTTTCCTATCGTACAATGGATGATGTTGCTTTTATCCAGACGATACTCAATCTTACCAGCCTTGATCTCTTCGATGGCCTTGGCCAGATCCATGGTGACTGTTCCGGATTTCGGATTGGGCATCAAGCCCTTCGGTCCCAAAACTCGACCCAGACGGCCAACAACACCCATCATATCTGGTGTAGCGACAACAACGTCATAGTCAAACCAGTTTTCCTTGGTGATTTTCTCGACCATGTCTTCAGCGCCTACAAAATCGGCACCTGCTGCTTTGGCTTCGTCAGCCTTGGGCCCTTTCGCGAAAACCAGGACGCGCTTGGTGCGTCCGGTACCATGCGGCAGGACCACCGCGCCACGCACCTGCTGATCAGCATGACGTGAATCAACGCCGAGGCGAATGTGCATTTCTACGGTTTCATCAAATTTCGCTTTGGCTGTTTTTTGCACAAGATCAATGGCTTCTGCGGGTTCATAGGCCATTGTACGGTCAATTAACTTGACCATTTCCTTGTATCGCTTGCCTCTTTTCATCTGCCTTCACTCCTTCCGGCGCTTAATCGTCAACGACGACAATGCCCATGCTGCGTGCTGTTCCCGCGACCATCCTGGCACAGGATTCAATGTCCGACGCGTTTGTGTCGACCATTTTCAGCTGAGCGATTTTCAGGACCTCGGATCTCGGCACTTTCGCGACTTTATCGCGATTGGGCTGCCCGGAACCACTCTCAATGTTGCAGGCTTTTTTCAACAGCACAGGAACCGGTGGGGTTTTTGTAATGAAAGTAAACGAACGATCAGCATAGATCGTTATGATAACCGGAATGATCAGTCCGGTATCTTTGGCGGTTCTTTCATTAAATTCCTTGACAAACATGGCAATGTTGACACCATGCTGACCAAGGGCTGGTCCTACCGGCGGCGCTGGTGTGGCTTTGCCTGCGGGAATCTGCAGTTTTACATACCCCGTGACTTTTTTTGCCATTTTACGGCCACCTCCCAAAAATTATATTCTGCAGCGAAAAGGTCAATGACCCAATCGCGGATCAGCGGTACTAAGATGTCTGTGCGGCATCTGCCACCAATACATCCATAAATCAGATGCGCAGGATCTGGGTCAATTCCAGTTCAACCGGTGTTTCACGGCCAAACATGGAAACAAGCACGCGCACTTTCTTCTTGTCCAGGTTGATTTCCTCAACGGTGCCGATAAAGCTTTCCAAAGGACCGTTGATGACTTTGACCGAATCGCCGATATCATAATCAACAACCGGTTCCCAGCCCGATTCAAGACCCATCAGCATCAGCTCTTCATCGGTAAGCGGGGTGGGTTTTGAACTGGATGGGCCGACAAAGCCGGTCACACCTCTGGTATTTCGGACAATGTACCAGATTTCATCCGTAAGACGCATTTTAACCAGAACATAACCCGGGTAGATCTTGCGCTGGGTTACCTTCCTTTTACCGTCTTTTATCTCGACCTGTTCCTCCATGGGAACAGATACTTCCTGTATGAAATCATCTATTCCCCTGTTTTCGACGATGCGCTCCAAGGTCGCCTTGACCTTGTTTTCATACCCGGAATAGGTATGAACAACATACCACTTGGCATCCGAGGAGGTTTCTTCGACCATTTTCGCATATCTCCTTTACCTGCTTACGCAGGAAGCTTAGCACAACCTGTCGGCTGAAAGCCCTGGTTATCCATCTGCCTCTGATTCTGTGGTTTCCAGGTCACCTGTTTCATCCGTTTCATCCAACGTCTCTGAGACCGCCGGTGTTGACGTCGGCACAATGGTGGTCGATGTCGTGACTTTTGGTGAATAGAAACCCAGCGCGTTCAACGACCCGCTCAACACAGTGTCGATAACGAAAAGGATCATCCCGATCAAGACACAAATCGCCAGAACGGTTGCCGTGCTCTGGATCAGCCGACGTCGATCAGGCCAGACAACACGCTTGAGTTCGGCCTTCAGGTTGACAAAGAAATTTTTCAGCTTCTTGCCGGTCCTGACAAAGAAACCAGCCGTTTTATGAAAAAAGTTTTTCTTGGCCGCGGATGGCTGCTCCACACGTTTTTCTTTTGTGCCTTTCTTTGTCACGTTGTACACATCCTTTTATCTGTCGCCACTTGTGGCGATAGCACGCGTAACACGGCAATCAGTCACTTGGTTTCCCTGTGCTCTGTGTGTTTACGGCAGAACCTGCAATATTTCTTCATTTCCAAACGTTCAGTCGTGTTTTTCTTGTTCTTCTTTGTGTCATAATTACGTTGTTTGCACTCTGTGCATGACAAGGTCACTTTGTCACGAACACCTGCTTTTGCCATCTGATGGTCACCTCCGCCTGAGTCAATTCCGATATCATCACATAAAAAAAAGACCCTTTTATGGACAAGCAAACGAATTTTATCACAGACACAGTTGTTTGTCAAACAGTTTTTTCTGGACCGATTGCCTGCGATGAATGCTCCAGCCGTTTCGCCAGGGCCGGGCTTAAATCGTGTTAAGAGATGTCCCGTTCACCTGGTGTCCGGTTTTACTTGTTTGGCCGTGGGCGTTTTTGATGCTGTCCCACCCTGTTGAGGCCATCTGGCTTAACGTCTCTTGCGCAACTCGGCTTCAATTTGATCAAGGCTCACGCCCTGAGACACAAGAAGGACACACAAATGGTATAAAAGGTCCGCTGTCTCATAAGTCACTTCATCTTCTTTGCCATTTTTTGCGGCAATGATAACCTCAGCAGCTTCTTCACCGATTTTTTTGCAGATTTTGTCAATGCCTTTATCCAGCAGGTAATTGGTATAAGATCCGCTTTTGGGGTTTGCCTGTCTGTCCAGAACCACTCCGTAGACTTCATCCAGTATAAGACCGATCTGACTCATGTATGCTTCCTCCCGATTTTTGTTTTGACCCGGCGATGATATCCCGTATACGCCTGTCTCCGTGCCCGTCTGCGGACGTGTCTCGAGATGGGTATACCGCTGTAACGCCTTAGGTTATTTTTCTGCCCGCAGCAAATCTTCCAGAGTCCTGTAAAAACAGGATGTATGACCGGTATGGCAGGAAGGCCCGAATGCCTTTACATCCGCCAGCAGGCAATCGTTGTCACAATCAACCTGAAGACGCCTGACTTGCTGAAAATGACCGGACTGTTCTCCTTTGAGCCAGAGACGATTGCGGCTGCGGCTGAAATAATGCATCAGGCCGCTTTCCAGTGTCGCCTGCAAAGCGGTTTCATCGATAAACGCCTGCATAAGGATCTCCCCTTGTCCGGCCTCTCTGGTAATCACACTGACCAGACCGTTGCTGTCTTTTTTCAGTTTTTGCCAGAGGTTGGATGCTGCCTGGGGTTCATCCAGCACGGTTCCTTGCGCAAAAGGCCGGACATAGTGCTGCTGTTCCAGCGCCAACTCCGCGGTCAGGCGAATCGGTACACCGCGCAAAGCCAGATAACGTTTCAGCTGCGGCAGGCTGATCTCACCAAAATGAAACAAGCTTGCGGCAAGAACAGCCTCTGCCCCGCCTGTTGTGAGCGCGTCATAGAAATCCGGTAGGTTCCCTGCGCCTCCGGAAGCGATCACCGGTATGGAGACAGCATCAGCGATACGGCGGGTGATCGGCAGATCGTAGCCTGATTTCGTACCATCCTTGTCCATGCTGGTCAGCAGGATCTCTCCGGCGCCAAGTTTTTCAACCTGGCAAGCCCAGTCGACGGCTTCCAACCCTGTTGATTTCGTACCACCCGCTATAACCACTTCGTATGTCCCGTCCTGTGTGCAGCGCACATCAATAGCCACCACAACACACTGACTGCCGAAACGCGCAGCTGCATCCTGCACAAGGGCCGGATTCAGGACTGCAGCAGAGTTTAATGAGATTTTATCCGCGCCGGCTTTGAGTATTCTGCGTATATCTTCCAGTGACCGGATTCCGCCACCTACTGTGAAAGGGATGAAAACCTGTTCAGCGACCTGGCTGACAACGTCAATCAGCGTATCCCGCTCTTCCAGCGTCGCGGAGATATCCAGAAAAACGAGTTCATCAGCACCGGCTTTGTTGTAGGCCTTGGCCGACTCCACCGGGTCACCGGCGTCACGTATGTCAATAAAATTGACACCTTTGACGACACGGCCGCCTTTTACATCGAGGCAGGGAATGATTCTTTTGGCCAACATTGCTCAAGTACCACCTTTCCTTCATAGATCGCTTTTCCCACAATCACGCCAGCAGCTCCGCTTGAACGGACAGCATCTATATCCGCATGGCTGCCGATGCCGCCCGAAGCGATAATGTCGGCCAGCTCCAGCGATACCAGCTGACGGATCTGTGAAACAGCCGGACCACGCAGCATGCCATCGCGGCTGATGTCGGTAAAAATAAGGGTGCGGGCACCCAGGGCCGCCATTTCCTTAACGAAAGCAACCGCTTCCAGACCACTGTCTTCAGTCCATCCCTCAACACGTACATGTCCGTCAAGAACATCGATGCCTATGGCGATACGAGGTCCGTAACGCGCCAAAGCGGCTTTTGTAAAAGCACGGTCTTTGACCGCAGCTGTTCCCAGGACAACACGGTCCATGTTATGCTGTTCCAGGAGAATAGACAAAGCATCCATCGTGCGGACACCACCGCCCGTCTGGATTTTGAGACCTGTTTCCCGCTGCATCCGGGCAATCAGACCAGCATGTGCCGGTATACCGCTGCGGGCTGCCTCCAGATCTACAACATGCAGCCAGTCGGCTCCTGCAGCACAAAATGAGCGTGCCATCTCCAACGGGTGCTCATGATACACCGTAACCTTGTCGTATTGTCCCTGGCTGAGGCGCACACATTTACCATCAAGCAGATCTATGGCCGGGTAGATGATCATGGTTCATTCGTCCTCCGTTTTCTTTCCTTGATCAGATTACAGCAAAGGTCGTTCCAGCCAGCCTTGCAGCAGCTGAATGCCAGCATCCCCGCTTTTTTCCGGATGAAACTGGGTCAACAGGATCGCATCCGTCCTGATGGCAGCGGGAAAATCGACGCCGTGATGGCAAACTGCCGCCACACACTGCTTTTCCGCAGGTACAACATAATACGAATGGACAAAATAGTAGGATGTCTTTTCTGGGATCAGGAGATCCCCGGAACACGCAACCTGATTCCATCCAATATGCGGCACTTTCAGTCCGGCCTGACGAGGGAAACGCCGGACATAACCCGGCAGCAAACCAAGTCCCTCCGACCGACCTTCTTCACTTCGCTCGAACATCAGCTGCATACCCAGGCAGATACCGAGAAAAGGCCGGCCTGTCTGAAGGTACTGCTTGATTGCCTCATCCAGCTGCCTTGCCTGCAGTGAGGCAACTGCGTACTCCATCGCCCCGACACCAGGCAAGATCAGGCGATCGGCCTTGCTGACCTGATCTGCGTCACTGCTGATCATAACAGCCTGCCCCAGATAGGATAGTGCCTTGGCTACACTGTTCAGATTACCCATGCCGTAGTCAATCAGGGTGATCATGGCAGTGTTTTACCTGTCAGCCTTTCATAGGCTTCACGATATTTTGCTGCTGTTGCTGCAATTACTGAATCAGGCAGCGGTGGTGGTGGTGGGTTTTTATCCCAATCCAGGCTCTCCAGCCATTCGCGCAGATATTGTTTGTCAAAGCTTTTTTGCGGACGACCCGGCTGATAATCAGCAAGCTCCCAGAAGCGGGACGAATCAGGGGTAAAGAGTTCATCCGCCACGGTAAGCACTCCGTTGTCCAGGCCAAACTCAAATTTTGTGTCGGCCAGGATAATTCCTTTTCCGGCAGCATATGCTGAGGCTTCCTTGTAGAGGCTGATACTTTTCTCCCGAACAGACTCCGCCAGTTCTTTTCCAATCAAGTTCTGCAGCTCAGCGAAGGATATGTTGATATCATGCCCGTCAGCTTCTTTTGTCGAAGGGGTGAAAACGGGTTCAGGCAGGCGGTCAGCCTGCCGCAGGCCTGCCGGCATAGGGATTTTTCCGACGGTCTGGCTTTTCCGGTATTCTTTGAGTGCCGAGCCTTCCAGATAGCCACGTACAATGAATTCAGCAGGCAGCATATCGATTTTCTTGACAAGCATGGACCGGCCCGCCAGCCGATCGGCATAACGGGACAAACCTTCCGGGTAAGTTGCCACATCGGTCGACAAAACATGGTTCGCGACTATAGGACGGGTTTTTTCAAACCAGAAGGCTGCAATGCTGTTGAGCACCACGCCTTTTTGCGGAACTAACTCGTTGAAGACAACATCAAAGGCGGAAATACGATCACTTACAACGATCAGAAGCTGATCGCCAAGAGCAAAAATATCACGGACCTTGCCGCGCAGATAAAGTGGTACAGGAAGAAAATCAACCGATCTGAGGGCTTCAGGCATAATCTGACACTCCTTATCTTATAACGTTCCTTTGGTGGACGGAACCTCATCGGCGGCTTGTGGATCAACAGCAACGGCTTGGCGCAGGCTACGGGCAAATGCTTTGAACAGGGCTTCAATTTTATGATGGTCATTGCGGCCGTAAGGGCAGGACAAATGCAGCGTTATACCGGCGTTATAAGCCACTGCGCGAAAGAACTCCTCAACCATCTGCGTGGAAAATGCTCCGACTTGGGCTGAGTCAAACCGGGCTGAAAAGACAAGGTACGACCGGCCGGACAAATCGAGCACCGCATCTGCCAGCGCCTCATCCATCGGTACACGGGCGTCTCCGTACCGGCAGATGCCACGTTTGTCCGACAGCGCCATATTGATGGCCTGCCCGATGACAATACCTGTGTCTTCCACTGTGTGGTGGTCATCGACATCCAGGTCCCCCCGGGCCGTGACCTTCAGATCGATCCGGGCATGGCGGGCCAATAGAGTCAACATATGGTCCAGGAAAGCAATGCCGGTTGTCATCCCGGCTGTCCCTCGGCCATCCAGATCGAGTTCAACCTGAATCCAGGTCTCCTTGGTTTTCCGTTCAATTTTTGCTTGTCGCATGTTGGATGCATCCCCCTCTGCAACGCTGCTGCCGCTTGAGAAAACAGTATAATTATAACAGCATCTCATCGATGACGCGAACTAAAGTGTCCATATCATCTTCTGTGCCAATCGAGATGCGCACATAAGCGTCAACTCTGGATTGCTTGAAATGGCGTACCAGGATACCAGCCTGACGCAGGCCCCGGTAAAAATCGAGGCCACTGCGTCCTGGCGGGCTGACAAAAAGGAAATTCGCCGAAGAAGGAAGTACAGTGAAGTGCCGTTCACGTAGTTCGTCCGCCAATTTTTCCCGACTGGCAATAATGCGCCGGCGCGACTGCTCAAACCAGGCAGATGCCTCAAACGCAGCTTTGCCGGCTGTCTGGGCCAGTCTGTCTACGGTATAGGAATTGAAGGAGTCGCGGACACGTTCAAGTGCTTCAATCAAAGCGGGCGCACCAAGGGCATAGCCAAGGCGCAGCCCCGCCAGAGCCCTTGATTTGGACAAAGTCTGGATAATGAGAAGATTATCGTACTCGCCTAGCAGCGCCACAGCAGATGCCTCAGCAAAATCCACATACGCTTCATCTACAATAATCAACCGGTTGCGGTCTTGCCCTGCCAGCCAGGCAATGGCATCCAGCGATAAAGCGATACCGGTCGGAGCATTGGGATTGGCCAGGATGATACCCCCTGAGGGGCTGGCGAAGGCCGACAGCGGCACCTGAAAATTCTCGTCCAGAGGAATGGTGCGCCAGTTCAGATTGTAATATCTTGCATAGACGAGATAAAAACTGTATGTCACGTCCGGAAAGGTGATGGCTTGTACTGCCGGACCAGACCCTGTTGGTTCAAAGAAAGCCTGGAATGCCATAGCCAGAACTTCATCAGATCCATTGCCTACAAAAACCTCATCAGTTTTACAGCCGAAATAAGCTGAGATCGCCTGACGCAGCTCAAGGCTGCCCGGATCAGGATAAAGACGCAGTTCTGCCGAATTGATCTCAGCCAGTGCAGACATGACTTCCGGGGCTGGGGCATATGGATTTTCATTGGTATTAAGCTTGATCCTGATCCTGTCTCTCGGCTGTTCGCCGGGAACGTAAGGGATCAGTGCCTTGGTTTTGCTGTTCCAGAAACGTCTGGCTGACTGACTGTCATCCTTGCTGTTCATGCGAATCCCCCTGTCCTGTTTGCTGGCTGTCCTCATCTGCATGAGGTATGTTGCTGCTCATACGCTGTGCCAGTAGATCCTGCGCGAAACGAACACGAACAGACTCAGCATGCGCTTTTAGATGTTCAGCTTCAGCAAAACGTGTGATCGCCTGGCTACAGGCTTTCAGATCAGAAGCAGTGTAATGGATCACACTTGTTTTCTTCATGAAATCCTGCGTGTTTAACGGTGAAAAAAAGCGTGCGGTGCCGCTGGTGGGCAAAACATGGTTGGTGCCGGCAAGATAATCGCCCAGGGCTTCAGGGCTGTAAGGCCCAACAAACACGGCCCCCGCATTGCGGATATGCGGCAATAGCCGCTGAGGGTCATCAACCAACAGCTCCAAGTGTTCCGGTGCCAGTTCATTGGCAAAATCAACAGCTGTCTGCAGATCCGGCAAGACCAGGGCTGCACCATAGTCCGTCAGGGATTGCCTGATGATATCCGCTCGCGGCAGCAAAGGGATACGCAGGGCGACTTCAGCGCTGACCGCTTCAGCCAGATCCTGGCTGTTGGTCAGCAGCAAAGCCGAGGCCAGCGGGTCATGTTCAGCCTGAGAAAGCAGGTCAGCTGCGACATAAGCGGCCTTGGCAGATGCGTCGGCAATGATCAAAATTTCGCTTGGCCCGGCAAACATATCAATATCAACCTGACCGAACACAAGCCGTTTTGCTGTGTTGACATAGATGTTGCCTGGACCGGTTATCTTGTCGACGGCCTGAACCGTTGCCGTGCCATAGGCCATCGCCGCAATTGCCTGAGCTCCGCCGATCCGGTAGATTTCATCTGCGCCGGCTATTGAAGCAGCTGCCAGAATGGACGGGTCAACCGAGCCGTCACCGCGGGGGGGTGTGCAAAGCAGAACACGGCGTACACCAGCGGAGCGTGCAGGGATGATGTTCATCAGCACGGATGATGGCAAAGGGGCCAGTCCGCCCGGTACATAGACACCCACAGTATCAAGCGGCCGGTTCAGCAGACTGATGCTGCTGCCCTGCCCGGAAGGCAAAATCAGGTCCTGAGGCCGCTGGGCATCGTGAAAGGCACGGATTCGCACAGCAGCTTCGTGCATGGCATCCAGCAGGGAAAGATCTGTCTGTTCCAGCGCTGCACTGATTTCATCTTCGCCGACCCTCATCTGGCCGACAGACAAGGATACGTGATCATAGCGGGCGGTCAGCTCCAGAAGCGCTTGATCACCTCTTTCCTGAACCTGGCGCAGGATCTCGTTAACGGTATCAATAACCGGCTGCAGGTTCATCTTGCCACGCAACCCCAGCCGCTGCACCTGCCACTGCAGTTCTTCCCGACCGGTTACCATGATGCGTAATGGACTGGCTGCGTTCATAAATTGTCCTTTCCTGCCGAATGCTCCGGCACATTGTTCAATTGACTGCGGACGGCTTCGATCAGGTTGCTGATTCTTTCCGCCTTCATCTTCATGCTGACGCGGTTAACGACCAGGCGCGCGCTGATCTGAGCGATGGTTTCCAAAACAACAAGGCCATTCTCCTGCAGTGTTCTGCCGCTTTCCACAATATCAACGATCACTTCTGCAAGACCGACCAAAGGAGCCAGCTCAACAGAACCGTTCAGACGGATGATCTCGACACTCTCCCGCCGCTTGCTTTCAAAATACGCACGGGCGATACGAGGATACTTGGTCGCCACCCGCTTGTTGGGCAGATAATCCATCCTGCCGCTCAATTCCTGTGGTCCGCAAACACACATCCGGCAACTGCCGAAACCGAGATTGAGCACTTCATAGAGAGAACGGCCTTCTTCCAGCAGCGTGTCCTTGCCGACAATGCCGATATCGGCTGCACCATAATCGACATAGGTCGGCACATCGGCAGGCTTCGCCAGAATAAAGCGCAAACCAGCCTGTTCATCCTCCAGAATCAGTTTCCGGCTTTTTTCCTTTACAACACGGCAATCCGTACCTGCTGCTTCAAGCAGGTCCACTGCCTGCTCAGCCAGCCGTCCCTTGGCCAGGGCAATGGTTAGATACTGCATTTAGCATTCACCTCCCGGATCCATTCTGTTGTGCCATTCACCTTCACCAGCAAAATCGGCTGATCCTTCGGACATTTCGGGGGATCTGCCCGGTTATAGGCGTCACAGTCGCATACCACGTCTTTGCCGGAGCGCCGCAGCTCATCAGCCAAACGCAAAGCGGCTGCACGTTTTCCTTCCTCATAGGTTATCCAGATCGGTTTTGCTGGATCATCCGGACCCTTTCCCTGCCGCTGCAAGGCGGTCTGGGCCAGGCTGACACCCATGGAAAAACCGGTTGCCGTCAAGTCACGTCCAAACGAACGCACCAGATGATCATAGCGTCCGCCGCTGAAAAGCGGGAAGCCAAGGCCGTAAGTAAATCCCTTAAAAATGATTCCCGTGTAGTAATTAAGGCTCTGCAGCATACCAAGATCGATCGATATATAGCGCAGGCAGTTGTAATCGCGCAAGACATGTAGAACGGCTCGCAAGTTATCCAGGGCGGCCAAGGCGACCGGATGGCTGACCAGGGCGGCAAGTTACGTCAAATCGTCTTCTGTCATCATGCTTGAAGCCAGTTTAAGCAAGACGCGACGTGCTTTCTCCGGCAAGGCCAACTGTGCAGCCAGTTCCTCTATGGCGACCAGCTGTTTGCTGTCAATCAGATGAGGCAACTGTTCAGCCAGCTCGCCTGAGATTTCCCACTCCGCGAGAATCCCATGGAAAAAGGCCACCTGACCGAGCGATACCTGCAGATCCTCGATACCGACAGCCAACGCTCCGGCAATAGCCGTCGCGATAACCTCAGCATCTGCAGCGGGGCTTTCACTGCCAAGCAACTCAATACCAGCCTGGCAAAAAGCCCTCTGCCGGCCTCCGCCAAATTCGTTGTAGCGGTACATGTTTCCGATATAAGACAGCCGAAGTGGCAGCGGATCCGTCTGACAGAGCGTTGCTGCCACCCTGGCGGTCGGGACAGTGCCATCATATCGCAAGCAGAGAATACGTCCCTGATGATCAAAAAATTTGAACAGGCCTTCCTGGGGAACCGCACCGCTTCCTGCTGCATATACGTCATAAAATTCAATACCCGGTGTCTCAATCTCCTGATAACCACGGCACTGAAACACTTGCCGCAGTCGTTGTTCCATCTGTCTTTTCGCAGAACATTCCCTGGGCAGCAGATCACTGACGCCATCCGGTGTATGAAATTGCCATTGTCCCATGAGGTATTCTCCTTCAGTCACTTTACTGTGATAAACCGATAAATTGATAAAGCAGCAAATTATATGCAATTATATACTGCACGATCTGGTTTGTCAAACCAATAATGGCAGCAGGCATTGTCGGGTTTTTTTGAAATCTTTACCGTCTGGTCGCGCATGCGATTGATTCAAGTGTCCAGGCCAGGTTGAGCGTGGCCGATGGCACCCGGATAAACAGCGCCTGACCAATCCTGGTTAACAGACGCTGTTTTGAGTCGTTTTCCTTGAAAGTATATGGTATCCCTTGTCAGGACTGCACGCTCGCGAGATTTTCCTTCTTGCGGGCTTGTTCAAGAGCCTGAGCTACTATCATGTCTTTGACCTTCATCAGACGGGTCAGGTTGCCCCGCTCGTTTTCGTCCATCTTCATGCTGATGGAACGAATGGAATCCTGCAGCTCCGGGATGAGGACGTATTCCAACGAATTCACCCTCCGTCTGGTTTTTTCGATTTCATCAGCCAGCAACTGTGCGGACTTTTCAATCTCTGCCAGCTTGATCATGACCGGTAGCGCTTTATTCAGCGCAGTCACCGCCTGATCCAGCTCCCCGGCTGTCGAAGCAAGACCATAGGGCAGATTCTCCAGGGTTCCGCTCATTTCAAAGGGTGCGGCGAAAACAGGTACATTAACGCTGGTAATGTTGCGTGTGTCAACTGAAAGGCTCAGAGAATCACGTCCTGCCAGCAATGCTGTTTCCAGAACCTCCGGCTGCATGACAGCACGCGCCAGCAGCATCTGCTTTGAAGCATCAGCCAGCAATGCTTCGACTTGCTGGCGCAAAGACTGGTTCTGACGGATCAAGTCAAGGAACTGGCGCATCAGCTCATCTCTTTTATCTTTAAGCAGTTTGTGTCCGCGTCGCGCGGTGATCAGCTGCCGTTTCAGTTTCAGCAGCTCCATGCGGTTGGGATTGACTTGCCTGCGTGCCATGATACTCAGTCCTTCCCGTAATATTGCTCGATAAAGGACTCACGAATACGCTTGAGCTCGGTCTTTGGTAGCATTGAAAGCAGCTTCCAGCCGATACGCAGCGTATCATCGATGGATCGCTCTGATGCAAAACCCTGTGAGACATATTCCGCCTCAAATGCATCGGCGAAGCTGGCGTAAATGCGGTCAACCTCAGATAAGGCATCTTCACCAAGGATGATCTGCAGCTCTTTGGCGTCTTTCCCGCGCGAGTAGGCTGAAAACAGCTGATTCATGGTGTTCGCGTGATCTGCACGGGTTTTTCCCTGACCAATTCCCTTGTCTTTCAGACGGGAAAGAGAAGGCAAAACATCGATTGGCGGCCGGACACCTTTCTTGAAAAGTTCACGACTGAGAATGATCTGACCTTCTGTTATGTAACCGGTCAGGTCAGGAATGGGATGGGTCTTGTCATCGTCAGGCATAGTCAGAATCGGCATCAAGGTGATGGACCCGTCTTTACCTTTCTGTCGACCGGCACGTTCATACATCGTGGCCAGGTCAGTATAAAGGTATCCCGGATAGCCGCGCCGGCCCGGCACTTCTTTACGGGCAGCGGAAACCTCACGCAGTGCTTCAGCATAATAGGTGATATGGGTCATGATGACCAGGACATGCATATCCAAGCCAAAAGCAAGGTATTCTGCTGCTGTCAAGGCCATGCGCGGTGTGGCAATTCGCTCAATGGCCGGGTCATTGGCCAGATTTATGAAGAGGACAGCGCGATCAATCGCACCGGTACGACGGAAGTCGCTGATGAAGAAATCAGCTTCTTCGAAGGTGATGCCCATAGCGGCAAAAACCACCGCAAATTTGCTGGACTGATCACGAACGCGGGCTTGCCGGGCAATCTGAGCTGCAAGTGCTGCGTGTGGCAGGCCGGATGCGGAGAAGATCGGCAGTTTTTGTCCGCGGACCAGGGTGTTCAATCCATCAATGGCTGAGACGCCTGTCTGAATGAATTCGTTAGGATAGGCCCTTGCTGCAGGATTCATCGGTTGTCCGTTGATATCCATCATTCGTTCTGGAATGAGCTCCGGCCCATCATCGGCCGGACGGCCCATGCCGGTGAAGACGCGGCCGAGAATGTCTGGCGAAACAGCCAATTCCAGACCTTTTCCTAAAAAGCGAACTTTGCTGTCCTGCGCATTGATACCGATCGCGCTGTCAAAAAGCTGGACCAGGGCATCGCTGCCATTGACCTCCAGGACCTTGCAACGTCTGACCTCACCATCTGGCAATTCAATTTCGCCCAATTCGTCATATTTGACCCCGGTAACATGCTGGACCAGCATTAGCGGACCGGCCACTTCTTCTATGGTTCGATATTCTCTGGGCATGTCATTGCACCTCCCGGGACTGGACGGATTGAATCTGTTCTTCGATATGTCTGGCGATTTCCTCGGCCTGCACTTCAAAATCTTCTTCGGCGATCATTTTCAGGCGAGCCAGTTCATAGCGGACTGGCAGGCGGCTGATTTCCCGAAATGAAGTGTTGTCATCTATGGCCTTGTTCGCCTGATAGTAGTACTGCATGATCAGTCGGAGCATGAGATACTGTTTCCTGGAAGAGGTATAGGTGTCAACATCTTCAAAGGAGTCCTGCATCAAGTAGTCTTCGCGCAATGAACGTGACGCTTCCAGTTTAAGCCGGTCTGCAGCGGAAAGTGAATCCTGTCCGACCAGCCGGACAATCTCCTCCAGCTCCGCTTCTTCCTGAAGCAGCCGCATCGCGTCATTACGCAGTGTCGGCCAGTCCGGGGCAATCTGATCTTTTTTCCAGTCGTCAATCCGATCCACATAAAGTGAGTAGCTATTCAGCCAGTTGATCGCCGGGAAATGGCGTTTGTAGGCCAGCGCGGAATCAAGGCCCCAGAAAACTTTAACAATTCGCAGGGTTGCCTGGGCGACAGGATCAGAAAGGTCGCCGCCTGGCGGCGAAACGGCCCCGATAGCGGTCAGCACACCGATGCGGTCATCCTGGCCGAGACAGCGAACGGCCCCTGCCCGCTCATAAAAGCCGGCCAGGCGGGAGCTTAGGTAGGCCGGATAGCCTTCTTCACCGGGCATTTCCTCGAGACGCCCGGACATTTCACGCAGCGCCTCGGCCCAACGCGACGTCGAGTCAGCCATGATCGATACAGAGTAGCCCATGTCACGGTAGTATTCAGCAATCGTGATCCCTGTGTAAATTGATGCTTCACGGGCAGCAACGGGCATATCGGACGTATTGGCGATCAGGATCGTCCTTTTCATCAGGGACTCACCGGAACGAGGATCAACAATCTCAGGGAATTCCATCAGCACGTCTGTCATCTCATTGCCACGCTCACCGCAGCCAATATAAACCACGATATCCGCATCGGCCCATTTGGCAAGCTGGTGTTGGACAACGGTTTTACCGCTGCCGAACGGACCCGGTATGGTCGCGGTACCGCCGCGGGCAACAGGGAAAAAGGTGTCAACACAGCGCTGTCCGGTGGTCAGAGGCTGATCAGGTGCCAGTTTGACTTTGTAGGGGCGGCCTCGCCGGACAGGCCACCGCTGCAGCATGGTGAGCGGTATCAGTGATCCGTCAGCCTGACGCAGCTGGCAAACGGGTTCGGTTACAGTCATCAGTCCGGAGCGAATCGATGTGACCATGCCGGAAACGCCGGGCGGCACCATGACGCGATGCTCAACCAGCGCTGTTTCCCTGACTGTACCAACGATGTCTCCGGCAACACATGCCTGACCGTCAGCAACGGCAGCCTGAAAATGCCATTTTTTTTCACGATCGATCGCTGCAGCTGAAACACCCCGGGCGATATTGTTCCCGACCATTTCCACCAGACGATCCAAAGGACGCTGAATGCCGTCAAAGATTCCGCCGATTAATCCTGGACCAAGTTCAACCGACAGAGGGGCACCTTCCGACACCACAATCTCCCCGGGTCCCAGACCAGCCGTTTCCTCATAAACTTGAATGGATGCCCGGTCGCCATGCATCTCGATGATCTCGCCAATCAGGTTTTTTTCTGATACCCGAACGACGTCAAAAAGATCGGCATCACGCATCCCCTCAGCCACAACCAGCGGACCGGACACTTTGATAATTTTTCCCTGACTCTTCTTTTTCATGAACAGACTCCTCAATCTATACTCTGCTGGCCAGTGGCCGTTTATGCTTCCTGATCAGTTTCCTCAGCCTGTGACGAGAGGTCGATGCCAACGGCGCGTCGGACAGAATCCCGAACCTGCTTGAGGCCAAATCCAGATGATCCGTGTAAAGACGGAATCGGAATGACCGCCGGCAGCCGCCGTTCACGCAATTGCTTTAAATAGGCGGTATTGGCCTCGGCAACCGCTTCGGTCAAAAAAATGACGGCATAGTGATCGTCAACAAGCCGTTCGATATGCGGCATGGCATCGGCTGCGTTGTCGACAGCAACAACCGTCATGCCCAAGGCACGATAACCCATGATACTGTCATGGTCTCCCACTACGGCAACCTGATACATCGCCCATCACCTCCACAGCAAATATCCATCGCGGATGAGATCCTGTGCCATCGAACGGGGCAATCCATTGCGCAGACAAGTCAGGATAATGCGTATATTCTTTATTTCGGCCAGCCTGGCCAGAACCCAGGCCAGGGGCACTTCAGGTCCACTGACCACCCAACGGGCTGTTCGCAGCTGATCCATCAGGAGATTGTCAACCACACGGCCAAAACGGGCTGCCTGGCCCGGCTTGCTGTACTGCCGGCCGAGATCAGCCAGCTCCGCATAAGGTGTATTGGCATAAAAAGCTTTGACAGCCTCTTCGGATTCTGAATACAGTAACTGCACTTCCTGCGCGCTGATCCGGCCACCGGAGATCAAAGCACGCTCCAGCGTACGCTGACCACTGCGTAACAGACGTGTCCGTAATAACAGGTCGAGATTGACCAGGTCAGTGCGGCACCGCAGCCAGTTCTGGAAAAATTCATTTTCTGTCAGACCGGCCAGTTTATGCGCCTGTTGCCAAGTTCTCTGATCGATGAATAAATCTATTTCGCCAAGGTCATATCGATGCATATAGTGTCGGATGGCTTCTGAGGCCGTCTGGCCGATCCAGTCAGGCAATTCTGGCAAGCGGTGTTCAGCCACCAGATGATACAGGCGTGCGGGTTCAACCTGGGCCGGCATCTGAACCAGCGGCAGGATCTCGCCGGGAGGAGGGATCCCATCGGCTGCGCCGAAGTCCGGTAGACTGTCAAACCCATTCTCTTCGCCGGCTTGGGGCGCACTTTGATCGCGGAGCATCGTCTGTTCTGCAAGGGTTTGATCGTCTTTGGCGGCGACCCAGATCATCAGAAGTTTTTTCAAAACAAGTTTGAGGTTGTGGCCGTCATGAAACGTCAGTAAAGCATCCACGTAAGAATCATCCGGCATATGTTTTCGCAACCAGATGAAGAGGTTTGTGGCCTCATCCCGCAGCATGTCCTCAGGGTTTGATCCGGGCGGATAAGCGCTTTCCAGTAAAATACGGCTGATGTCATCCGCGTCTTCAGCTTCAAGCAACCTGTTCATGCGAGCCTGGTCAAGCAATCTCAGTTCCAGGGCCTTAGTCAAGCCGCTGATATATGCGTAATCGCCTGGAGCCGTTGTTCCGGATTTTTGTTTGCCACGGCTGGCTGTTCTTTCCTGTAAAGCGCTTGACATCATGATGAAGCCCTGCCTGTGTCCTGATGGTTCTCATGGCCAAAAAGCACGGAGGCAGCCAAACTGACCCACTGCGCATGATTGTTTTTCAACAGGGTTTCGAAAGTGAGGTTTTCTTCAATAAGGCCTTGCCTGATCACCAGTCCACCGGCAAATGAACCCGGTTTCTCGGCAAGTTTCAAACCGGCTGGCCCGCCGGACAGAAGCGCAGGACCCAGATCAAGGTCAGCCTCCGCCAGGATGACCATGCCTTCACTCAAGCCTGCTCTGATGATAAGTTTTCTATAAAATCGTGCTTTATCATCCGCCGGCATGGCGCAAAGCAGATCCAGTGCGCGCCTCAATGCCTGCTCAATGAGCTTTTGGCGGGAACCAAGCAATGCTTTTCGCTGATCAAGACCAGTAAGGCTGCGTGCCCGGCTGACAATGGCATCAGCCTGACTTTCACCTTGCGTTCGCGCTTGCTCAAGAATCTGCTGGCATGTTGCTTCCTGTTCAGCCAGGATTTCGGCGGCCGTCTTGTCAGACTGGCGCAAAATCTCGGCAGCAGCTTCACGGGCGTCGGCCTGGATTCTTTTTTCAATGGCTTCTAAACCGTCCAATGTACTGCTCCTCTCCGATCATTTAACCGGGTGTTGCGGCCACAGTGTTGTGGTCCATCGATCCCTTGTCTGTCCTGCCGCATCAGGAGATACGGAAGATGGACAAGACTGAGGCCAGTAAGGCCAGAATGGCGTATGTCTCAACCATGGCAGCCATGACCAGGGCTTTGGATTGCTCTTCCGGCCGTTTGGCCACCAGGGCGACGCCACCGGCGGAAACACGACCTTGGTAGATGGCGGAGAAATAGCCGACGATGGTAATGGGTAGCACCGCCATAACAAAAGACAGGCCGTTCTGCCAGCTGATATCCGGCTGACCGGTCAAAAGACCGGACTGAAAGACCACCATAAACCAGGTTAAAAGGCCATATATACCCTGCGTACCGGGTAAAGCCTGCAGAATCAGGAGCTTGCCGAATTTGTTGGGGTCTTCGGTCAGGACACCTGTCGCCATCTCTCCGACGTGGCCAACAGCTTTTGCAGAGCCAATGCCCGGCAGCAATGCGGCGATCGCACCAGCCAGCAGAGTCAGTATCACACCCAAATTTTCAAGAAAAATCATGTCGTTTTCCTCCCGGTCTCTTCAGGACCATTGATTTACTTTGTATCATGAACCCTGTCGCGCCTCTTGGTCCGTTGATGAACGAACCAGATCCACGTAACGGGTTTTGATCGTCAGCGGGCGCCAGATACGGCCGCCACCTTCATAGAATTTGCTGAAAAACTCAACATACTGCAAACGGCTGGTATGGACATAGGCCGAGAGGCTGGACAAGGCCAGGTTGAGGCCATGGCCTGCCACCGCGACCACAATGTAAAAGAAAAAACCTGTGATACTGGGGCCGCCGAGAAAGCCCAGCAAGTTGACAACCATGGCGATAACGCTGGTTGCCAGAACCAGCGCGAGGATACGTGTGTAGGAGAGGATATCGCTAATGTAGCCGGTGATATCATACAGCGACAGCAACCCTTTTAAAAACCGCATCAGAGGATTTTTCGCATCCCGGCCGCCAAAGAGAATCAGGACAGCAACGCCTGTGATCGCCATAACCTGGCCGGCAGGCGCGGCGATGCGCCCCAGGGTCAGGCCGGCACCGATGATGATCAAATACCAGGGAAAGATATCCAGAATCGCATCCTTGGCCCGGCCGGTTAAAAACAAAAGGTAGGCTTTCGCGCCCATACCTGCAAAGAGGTGGACCACTCCAAAAATCATGCTCCAGACCATCAAGAGGGTGGCATCATCCATCGGATTGAACCAGAGCGGCTTCAGTATCAGGCGCTGCTGTGAGAGAACGGCGATCATATCGCCGAAGAAACTGCCGAATATAATGCCCCAGATGATCGATGAAATGCCGCAAAGGAAAAGCATGCGCGCCATGCGGCCCATCTCCCCTTGACTCTTGACTTTAAAGATAAGCAGCGCACACAGACCGGACAGCAGGAGCCCATAGCCGATATCGCTGAGCATCATACCGAAGAAAAAAAAGAAAAAAGGAGCCATCAACGGTGTCGGGTCTTTCTCGCGTGTAGACGGGGCGCTGAACATTTCCACGATGACTTCATAGGGTTTGAC
>JAAYLM010000452.1 GCA_012521915.1 Oscillospiraceae bacterium
AAGTGATGAATTTACCGACACCCATCATCCGTTCAAAGGGCGCCTGCCTGCCGGTCGCAACAGCCAGCATGCGGGGCACCAGGTGAAAGGCATCACCGGCAACAAGGACCAGTGCCATCGCGGCTGCTATCCTCTGCGCCATTTCACCGGCACCTGATATCAGGCGAAGGCCGATGAGGAGTGCCAGCGACAAATATATAGCATCGAAGACCAGTTCAATCCAGCCAAACACCTGTTTGTTCATCCTGCCTTTATCCTCCTTACCGCACAGACTCATGCAAGATGCGCGATCCGCAAGAAGTGAATGTGAACACTTTGCCGCCAGGTATGGTCAACAATAATGGTATCGTCAACCGGATGGAGAATACCATGGGTGCACTTTGGGTATTCATTTTTGCTTTCTCATTGCTTATCACAATAACCAGACGGCTAAGAGGGTCGGATTGCTTATCAGTACCTAGTACTATTATTGTATTGGATAAAAAATAGCCTGTCAATCATGTTAGTCAGAATCAACTAACTCATCAAGAGATTCACTCCACGGAAAAAACGAGATGCACCTCTGGTGTTGCATCTTATCATTAAAAAATGCGCATTTCATAATTATATGATATACATACTGAAAAACTTTTATTGCATGCGTGATTAGCAGTGATTTTATATTCATGTTATCATATAGGTATGTTTTTTCATTAATTTTTTAATTGGCAGGAGGATTTGGTCTGCTCCTATACATCTTCGGAGGTTAGTCATGGTGAAACTGATCAGGTTAATATCTTTAGTCATGATTTTAATGGTTGTCCTAGCTGGTTGCGCACGGAACAACCCGGACGAAAGCGAGCGGCTGGCTGATCCGAAGGCAACGGCTGAAGAAACAGTAACAGTTGTTCTGCCGGTCCCGCTTGAAGTTGACCTGTATACGGCCAATGCGGAAGAATCACTTTTTGATCAATGGTTTCCCCTTGAGTTCATGGGCTATGGCAAAAACTCGGGTTATATTGATAATCAGGCATACCTGGACTATTGCCTTGATATAAGCCAGGAGCGGAATAATGTTGTTATGTTTTTCAGATCACCTGTTCCTGAACACAATGCAGCGGGACTGTTTGAAGAGATAACTGAGGTTTACAGAACCCATGCTCCCAATCACTTCGAAACGTATGCCAACGAGGAAGATAACTACGGCGTGGCAACGGCTGTAAATGACCGAATCCAATCACATCGTCTGGCTGTACTGGTGCGCAATGAGTATCTTGATGTATACCAACAATCAATCAGAACGGCATCGGAATACGAGGCATTTCTCGAATGGGCTGATCAAAATCTTACAGACGGCAGAAAACCAGGCCTGATTCGTGCGAATCTGTATGAAAAAGCCTACCACAACACCTACGTTCCTTTTGATCTTTTTATGCCTGAATATGGGTATGTCAGCTTGTCACCGGCCTTACCCATAAATATCGGCGGCCTTTACACCGGGGATGAACAATATAGTGTGGATGATGTCGATGTGTTTGCCCTGGAGTCACTGCCGCAGTTTAAGGAAGCGGCCCTTAAGCTGGCAGAATGGATTCAGGATGATTGGATCGATGTGGTCAACATTGAGGATAGCCTGCCAAACATCGAACAGTATGCTTCTGTTGTGGTCAATCCTGCTGATTATGCTACGGGAGAGCTGGCGTTCTGCTATCCGGACAAAGCGATGTGTGTCGATGCAACTGATTTTTCCATGTTTATCTTATACCCTGACCGCGTCCCAAATCCCTGGATGGATTCATTTCAACCTTTATACCATGCCTATGTGCTGAAAGGCTCAAAAAATCCCACCGCCTTCTTCTCCTTTCTTGAATGGCTGTACCATAATGAAGATAACTACAGGCAATTCACAAGATCAGGCACAGGTCCGTCAGATGATAACAATCACGTCTCTACACAGAGTGCTCAACCATGGCCGGTGCTGTCTTTCTTTTACAATGGCAGGTGGGCAGATCTGTCTTCTGCAGCGCCAGCGAATTTCC
>JAAYLM010000453.1 GCA_012521915.1 Oscillospiraceae bacterium
AATCCCGCTGATCACCGTATTGCTGCCCCTGCTGACGCTCAGCAATAACGCTGCGCTTATCGTAGCAGGCATGGTTTTCTTCGGTATAGTCATGGGAACGCACGAAACAATCATGCGCTCCTCAATCGCCGACATAACTCCGTACCGCAAGCGCGGAACCGGCTACGGCATATTCAATTCGGCTTACGGTCTGGCGCTGCTTTCGGGTTCGGCCTTGATGGGGCTGTTTTATGACATGGAATTAACGCCGCTCATCATCGCATTTTCCGTCGCGGCAGAAGTTATAGCCGTTGTGATTTTCCTAAATATAAATAAGACAATAAGAGCGACGGCTGATTAACCGCAAATCGCCGTCCGTAAAAATAATTATCACCGTATGAAGACCAGTCGCTTCATACGGCGATTTTTTATGCGGAATCGAATCACCCGGGTTTCATCAAATCCGGTTTAATTATCTTTCTGCAAAACTCCGAAACACTTCATAAATCTCATTATCTTCACAAGGAATACAATCTTCTACCCAACACCACCAGAAATATCCGCCCACAAATCTTTCATGGCATTTCGGCATAAGGTAATATTTCCTTGCCATATCAATTTTGCTTTCCCGTGTCGCATTTTCCGCGGTATTTCCGCACTCTCCTATGCCTAAATATGCGGCAGGAAATATCTCCCCCAATTCTTTGAAGATATATTCCCATTCCGGAAGATACCCTCCGTTGTCATCCTCGTAATAGCTTACAAAACAATAATCGGCGGCTGCTTTCATTTCGGACGGGATATACTTTTCAGCCCAGTCTATCATATCCCGGCGGGGAGAATCGGTGCAATACAGCGTCAATGCAATCTTTCCGTTTTTGCTTTTAAGAAACTCCGACGCGCCGGTTATCTTGCCGATAATCAGTTCAGGCTCCTGTTTTATCCATTCGGTACCGTTTATTTCGTTTCCGACTTCCCAAATACTCACATATTGCGACAGCTTTTCATATGAATCCCTGAATCTTTTAATATACAATGACAAACTCAATAATAATTAAGGTCATGAGCCTCACTCCTTCAGAGTCTTTCGAATTGCATCCGCCGCCAGTTTCCCGGTCAATATAGATACCGGCAACCCCGAAGGACTGAAAGTCCACTGACCGCATTGGTAAACATCATCTATTGGTGTTTTAATGGAGCTTGCAATCTTTCTGAAACGACTCTCCGCAGGCAGCTTGTTGTTGGTAAACGACCATCCCGTGATGGCTCCGTGCGCATTCCCGGTTTCCCGCTCAACTGTCAGCGGCGTAGCGCAAAGGGCAAATTCAACCTTTTCTGTTATACCGGAGAACACGGATTCCTCCAACGCTCCTATAATTTTTCTTGTGCAAAACTCTTTAAACTGCTCGTAGTTCACCGTTTCTGATAAATGCTTTACAAGGTGGTAATCCATCAATGTACTAACGATTACGCCTGTCTTTCCCTCTGGTGCCAGTGAAGCATCCCGCAAAGCTGGGCAAGAAATCTCGTAGGTTGTACGCTCTAAGTACTGTCCGATCCATTCATATAATCCTTCTTCAGTCGCTATAGACTTATTCCAATCTGTTAGTGAAGACAGGCCTATCGTCGATGGCGTATAGAACGCGTGAGCACCGCAATGGCCTTCAAAGTAGTTCTTATCCAAATTGATGCCCATAAATAGAGAGAGTATGGAGTCGCCGCCTTGCCCCTTTTCCGTCAGGTCACGCTGGTTGTCTACCTGCGGCGTATGCGTTTCACCCGCAGCTGAGTATAGTGATTTCTGATCCGCAGCCCAGACCAACTTTTTGTAACTGTAGGTATCTCCGCCTGCCGTGTGCAGTTGCTTTTGAAAAGTATCCACTCGCGTCACCGCTGTATTAGTCAATACCTCTCCGCCAGCACGTCGGATGTAGTCCGTTACGTTTTGAGCGAGAACACCTGTGCCGCCCTTGGGATAAAGGTAGTCCAGGTACAACCCAAAGTAACTTAGCGCAAAGAAGGTGGGAGTATCTTTGAAAAAATGCTGCACAATCATATCAATGAGCTTTTGATTATTTGTAAACTGCTTCAGATAATCGGCCACTGGTTTGTTCAAACGGCTGGCTTTACGTATATTAACCTGATATTTGAGTAGCCATGGCAACAGCGTTTTCAACAGATATTCGGGGTCCTTCATGTCCTCAAGAAACAGCGGATTATCAATGCCATAAAGCACATCCATATAATCCATCACTTTTTGGATCTCTTGTGCGATTTTATCGATATCCGATTCATTCTCCGGAAAGATATCGGCAAGCATTTTTGCGTAACTTTTTAGGCTATCCCTGGAACCGAGCCTTGTCCATTGATTTTCAATACCAATGGATACCGAATTCTGTGTGAAATCCACTTCCAATCCCAGGCTTTTTAGCATGGGTAATAAAATACCGGAGTTTTCAAAAGCACGGATACCCGCGTCAAAAGCATAACCCTGATGACGGAACGTATTGACCAGACCGCCCGTCTTATGAGATTTTTCACAGAGCAGTGTGCGGTATCCATACTGGCACAAATAGGCTGCACTTGTAAGACCAGCAAGGCCTCCGCCTACCACGATTGCGTCGAATTCTTTGTTCACGCGTTCACCTCCTGCAAATAATCTATCACCGCCTGTATTTCCACAGCGGATTTGTTTTCTATTGCGCAGATACAAGTCGTCTCGAACTTTTCCAGCGAATCTCTATTAGCCGGGTTCTGTAGCCAGCACTTTTTTGCGCCTATAAAATTTCCAACAGCTACCCGTCGCATGATGCCCCTTATATCCTTTTCCTTAGTACATGTGGGTTGCTCGCATAGCCTGCACCGCATAGCTTTCAGCATCACCGTGCGAGCCGTTTCGTCATACCCATTGTAAAGCCGGTCTGCCGTAAAGGGCTTTTCTACAATACGGACAAAGTTCTTCATGTTCTCCTGATAGACATACGGTTCTTTTCCGAGTTTTTTGAGTAGGGCATTGGCTGCCGAAAGCCCGGAGGTTGTCACGGTGGGGGTACCTGTGCCCATCACTGTAGATTCGCCGCAGCAAAACAGGCTGTCCCATTTCGTACGGGTGTGCAGGCGGCGGAACATATGTTGCCCCAGCATCTGTTTGGGGCCGGCTACTGCACCTCCGTTTTTCATGGTATAGCGTTCAATGGTTCTCGGCGTTGCCACCTCGGCAAACCGAACAGCTTTTTCAAAGCCGGGAAACCGCTTTTCCAGCACGCTTATAAGGCGAGCCTGTTATTTTTGTTTCTTTTTCTGATACTCCGTTTTATCCGTAATATCCCAGTTTTCAAAAGTGGGGCCGATCGCCACAATGGTGTGTTCATCTTCTTTGCATAGCGTCTTATCGTCGATGCTAAGTATATAGGCCGTTACTTCGCTTTCATCCAGTCTGTCCGGATTGCCCACCAGCATCTCAATAGGGGCTGTGTCTTCGGGAATGGCGCTCTTATCTACCACAGCATAAAGAACAACACTCGGATATGTAGGTACCTGCCTCTTTGCCCACTTTCTTCGCTGATCGGTTGAATACTTGGGGTCTATCAGCTTGTCATACAGGTTCCAAACGGTTCCTGAATAAATGATATCCGGTGCATATAGTTCCT
>JAAYLM010000454.1 GCA_012521915.1 Oscillospiraceae bacterium
CCTTAGTAATGTTAATTTTGTTTTTGTAGAAAAATAGATTCTCTGGCCAACTTGATCAATCAAAAAGGCCAATATACTGTCAACATCTTAGGTGACAGCTCAAAAAAGTGTGTGGTAAAAAAATGTAAGAGCTCTAAAATTCTCAGAATTCGACAAAATCGTTGAAGCCATCGCACAGGCTGACGCGGTTTTTGATGCAGTTGGTGGTAAAAATCTACCAGAAATCGTGCCATTTCTCATCTCCGGTATCGAAAGGAAAGCGCAGATAGGAGGATTTCTGAATATGTCACCTGCGAGAACTGGAAGCAACCGGCTGATATACTCCTAAACGGAATCAAAGCGGGAATAAACAAAAGTGCCTTAACTTACCTGAAAAATGTTGGTATTACAGAGTCTGTGATTATGAGAAGTGCCATCGAAGCCGATGCGGAATTGTTGAAGACCGATCCCCTCATTGTAAATTGTAGGCGCTGCCATCCAGTGTCGCCAAGCTACCGGATTTGCCTGTCCGGAATTTGCCGGATATAATGTCCAATGGCAACAAATCCGAGCAAGAAGAACCCCCAGAGATGGATGCTCTTAGGTACCAACTAAGAACTCTCTGAGGGTCAACACATAACGCATGGTTAATGTAACACAATTTCACACGCATGTGAAGAACGACGGCCGTTTGTCATCACGGGGATGGAGCAAAGCTATTGCCCACAATGCCAGTCAGAGCTGAATCCGTACGACCGGCGAGACCGGAAGTGCCGTGACGGCAATGGCGATCAAAAGGTATTGGTCATACGCAGGTTACGCTGCTGCAACCAGGATTGTCGCCGAATACATGCAGAGCTGCCCGAATATCTGGTACCCTACAAGCGCTATGCGGTCGAAGTTATTGCGGCAGTGCTGACCGGGACTGCTGTAATCGCCCCGAACGAGGAAGCAACTCGGCGGCGCTGGCGGACATGGTACAAGCAGATTAGGGACCATCTTCTGGGCGTTGCCACTTCGGTTAACCGGATTCTGCAGGAAACAGCACGAGTTTTGCTTGCATCCCCATCAATCAGAGCACCATATTCAATCCCGTTGTTGACCGACTTCAGTCTGGCAGAACTGGTCAGACTGGCCGTCAATACAGGCAACTGGATCACCACCCGATCGGCTATCGTGACCGGACCGCTGTCTTTGTATAATCAGGCGCAAACCCAAAAGAAATGAGGATTTGCCCATGAAAGACCAGCGAAAAGCGGATCAGACCGCGACCGAACGGGCTGAAATGCTCGCTCCACTCCTGACACCGGGACTGGATCCGGCCAAGAGAAGCCAAATCATCGGCGAGATCTGCAGCAAATACCAGATCTCTGAGCGAAGCATACGCAGATATCTGCGGGCTTACGAAGAAGATGGCTTTGCCGGACTCAGACCCAAGGGTCGGGCGTATCACGGCAAGACCGGCAGCGTCGACGACTACATTCTGGACCAGGCTGTAGCCCTGCGGCGTGAAGTGCCGACCCGGAGCATCCGTCAGATCATCCGGATTCTGGAGATGGAAGGGGCTGTTGCTGAAAACCAGGTCAGACGCAGCACCCTGCAGGACCACATGGAAGAGCGAGGGTACAGCTCCAGGCAGCTGAGGATGTACCACAGTTGCGGCGGTGCAGCAGCCCGAAGGTTTGCCCACCAGCACCGCAACGATCTTTGGCAGGGAGATCTGAAATATCTGCTTGTCCTTCCAGCCACGCCGACCGAGAAATCGCGTCAGCTTTATGCGTCTGTGTTCATCGACGACGCCACCCGAAGTGTTGTTCATGCTCAGGTCTACGAAAAGCAGGATATTTTCAGTGTTCTGGACTGTTTCCGCAAAGCTATTGAAAAACATGGCCTGCCCGATGCCGTCTTTGTCGA
>JAAYLM010000455.1 GCA_012521915.1 Oscillospiraceae bacterium
CCATGCCGCCGGATCCGCTGAAAATATGGTTGTCGATGATAAGGCCGGCACCGACACCGATGTTGATATCCAGGTAAATCAGATGGTCCAGCGACTCATAGGCACCGGATGTTTTTTCCGCGTAGGCACAGAAGCCGGATTCATTGCCCAGAGAAATGAAAGACCGGGGAAAACACTGCTGCAGCGGCTCCATAAAAGAAAGGTTCCCTGAGACCGGCAGAACCGTGGAACGCAGCACCTGCCTGGTCGTGTAGTCGATGACAGCCGGGATGCCGATGCTGATGCCCAAAAGCCGGCGGCTGTTGACCCGATGCGCCTGCAGCATCCGGCTGATGGTGTCCGCGGCCGTCTGGCCGATCTGGTGATAATCGGCCAGCAGCACATGCTGTTCGCTGATTTCCTGAATGGTCAAATCGTAAAGTGCACAGCTAAAGCCATCCGCCAGGAATTCCAGCGAAGCGATGACACCGCCCTGCGGATTGACTTGCAGCATGATGGGTTTGCGGCCGACAGTTGAACGTTCGCCGTTGCCCGTTTCGAAGACAAAGCCGCTGGTCAGCAGCTGGTCAGCAAGATAGGAAATGGTGGTTGGGCTGAGTCCGGTCTTGTGGGCAATCTCCGCGCGTGAAATGGCGCCGTAGTAGCGAATCAAAGTAAAGACCAGAGAAATATTGTTTTCTTTGCCCTGCTGCTGGCTGGAGACCTGTGTTTTCCAGTTAATATCTGTCATATGAGAAGGCTTTCCACCCATGCATGGATTAGTTCAATGGCTGGATTATTTACAATTTCATCATAAGCTATAGGGAATCAGCCGTCAAGCGAAGCGAACAGGGCACCGGGGCATCCTGCACGCTGTTACCGGGTTGCCTGCCTTGACCAGATAAACCCAGAGCGGTCATCAGCCGGATGATGGCCCGATCAGGTCCGCCCGAATACCTTGCATCCTGCAGTAGCTGAGCAGTTCCGCCGACCAGTCCCCGTAAGCAAAAGCATAATGTTGCCCGTTGTAGGCCTTGACGAGATCATCCATGCGGCCTGTAATCGCGACATCGACAGCGGGCATGTACCCCTGGCGCAGTTTGGTGTCGGCAAGAGCCTGTCCGGTGAAAATCAGCATATGGTAGCTGCCGATATCTTCGACCAGACGAAGAATGGTCATGAACCCCGGTCTGGCCGTGAAACTGTTCTGGATACCCTGGAAAGCCGGATGAGGCATGAAGCGCCTGATCAGGCGCTGCTCCCGGCCGGTAAAGCTGTAGGGCATGAAACCGCATGCCGACAAGGTAAGGACAGAACCGTCATGGTTGATACAGTCGCCGTAACTCACCGGCAGTCCGCTCAGCTTGTGGAGCAGCAGCATGGACACCGTACACAGCATGTCCCCTTCACAGGAACCGACCACGCCGAATTCCGCCAGTGATGACACGGGCACACAGGCCACCGCGCCGAATTCGCGGGAAAATTCCGGCTGGCACTTCACATTGATACCGTCGAGTTCATAGGTTTCACAGAGGTGTAAGAGAGCCCGTGTGACCGACGCGGCCACCTGCAGATCATTATCTGCAACATCGTCCGCCAGCGGGCTGATATCGCGCAGCCACTGTACCTGGCGCTCGACCTCTTCCCCACCCATCTTCTGAGCCAGTCCAATCACGGTACTGCTGTCAATATGGACGACTTCCGGCCCGATCAGGTAGCGCATCAGCAGATGGTCAAAGGTTCCGGTGTACATGCTCATTGCCGCGTAACCGACCAACCCCAGGCGGGAACGGCGCAGCGCTTTACGTGCTGACGCCACCCGGCAAAAGCGGAAAACCGCCGTTTTGGCTTCACGATCCGCCGGCGCGCCCAGTACCTGTTCGTAGCGGCAGCCGATGCGGTCCAGCACACCTTTAAACATAGCGAAGGACACATAGGATCCGGTGCTTTGCCGGACACCGTCAACAGCGATCATGGGAAAGCCCCAGAGCAGCAGCGGCAGGTGACCCATCTCGCAGACAAAGCTCATGGCGACGTTGCATTCAATCCAGGACGCCAGGAACAGGATCAGCCCGTCCACATCTTCTCCGAGAAAGTAGCTGCTGGCGGCAACCGCCTGGCTCTGGCTGACGATCGGTTTGTCCCGGCTGACGATGTCCACGCCCTGCTGCTGCAGGCTTTGCCGGGCTTCTGTACAGGCCTGTTCGGTGAGCTTGTCCAGATAATCCGGTTGCGCGATAAATGCCAGTCCGATTTTCATCGTTCGACCTCCCTTTCTTCTTTCAACAGCAGCCTGACGCAGGCCGGTCCGCTGCCCTGGTTGGGTGCCTCTCTGCCGTTAAGCCGACATCCGCGTCTGCCGGGCGGCAGCGCAGGGTAACCATCGCCCAGGCCCTTACACGCACCCTGACCTGGTCGTTATGCAGCTCAATAGGTACCTGCGGATCAGGTTCTCCGATAAAATTCTCTGCTGTCACAGCGGTAAGCGGGACCGGCAGCTGCAAACAGCAGTCGGTTTGCCGGCCGCTGCTCTCCCACAGCCGCACCAGCAGATCCGGCCCGTCCAGAAAGGCTGCTGAGATCTGCATGTTCAGGGCATCAACTGAAAGAAGGCTTCCGGATAAAGGCAGCGGCCCGCTCTCCGGCAAATGACGTACAGGCCTGGTCTGCAGCGGCGGGAGCCGGTAGGCCAGAGCCTGATTTTGCAGTTCTGTCCAGGAATCGCTTTTGTCAGCAATAGACACCATATCTTCAAAACGGTATTCCGGATACTGCTCTGTCAAGTCGAGGCTGTCGGCGATCGATGCCGCATAGCGGGCCTCATGCCAGACCCGCCGGTGATGCCAGGCCCAGTCCGCATGCATATAGGGGGTGATGTGGATGGTTTTTCCGCGCAGTATCTCGCGAACTGCACCGATATCCGGATTATCTGTTGGCATGATTCGCCTCCATTGACGATATGGCACACGCATCCGTTTTTTTCCAGCCTGCCGTCTTCCCCGCCGGTGGGTTTCGTTTGACAGCTTCAGCATAGCGCAGCCAGCCGGCAGCAGCATTCAGGAGGTCGCGGGCAGAAACAGGTCGGATGTCGTGTAAAACCAGTCTTCTGAAAGCAGCGACAGGTAGGCCGCCGTTGTCCCGTCAGGCAGCACCGCCTGTGCAGCCGCTTCACCGCTCAGAAGTTCGGCAGGCAGCTGATGCCACTGGCGCTCTGGCCACGGCCCTTCATCCCGTGTCACGACCAGGCTGGCACAGAGCGGCGGCCGGTCGGCGTGGTAACAGACACGGATCAGGCGGCCGTCGGCCTGCAGCGGGCTCAGGGTCAGCAGCGGCCGGCCATCCAGCAAATGCGCCTGGAAGAAACGAACAATCTCCGTGTTTTCTTCAGCCGCGGGTATATGGCCATGCGGCCAGCGTACTTTCAGACACAGCTGACGCGGACCGCCGGCGGTTAACGCTGATTTTTGCCAGATCGGCGGCCAATAGGCGAAATCATTGCTGCCATTCAGCCAGAGCATGGGCATTTTTGCCTGGGGCAGCACGGCAGCCGGATCCCAGTGTGTCTGCCAGTCCCGAAACTGGCTCGCGGTTATACCGGAAAAGGAGCCGTTTTCCGTCCAGATGCTTGTTTCACTGACAAAGCCGCAGCCGTAAACCGGCGCGGCACAGCGAAAGCGGCTGTCGATACCGGCTGTCAAGCAAGTCAGGAAACCGCCCCAGGAGATACCTGTCACGCCGATGCGGTCCGGATCGACTTCAGGTTGGGCAGACAGCAGTGAATGGGCTTTGACGACCGCTGCGGCGGCATGGTAGGCCCATTGATCCTGCAGCGGCTGGTCCATCTGGTTGAAACCACCCCAGCCGGGGGGTCCGGAATAGCTGTGGCGGGGCCAGTCCGCGGAACCCACGATGCCGGTGTCCGGAAAAGGCATGGCACCGCAGGTGTCCATGGCAATCGCGGCATAGCCGCGGGCGTTCCACCAGCGTACCCAGCGGGCAAACGCCGTCCCCCCTCCTCCGTGGATGAGCACGACGCCGGGTACGCGTTGACCGGCTGAAGCACCTTGCGGCAAACCCAGCCAGGCAAAGACGCGGGTTGGCCGGCCCTGATAAGGCTCGCCGGCAAAAAACAAGCCGTCAAGGCCTTCTTCGTGCAAGTGTGTGCAAGGCCAGGTAGCCGGCGCACCTTGTGTGATCCAGTCCCGGGCGGCGGTGATGAGGATGCTTTCCATAGGGGTCATCTACCTTTCAGTGTTTGTCGGGCTATCCGTATTGCGTGCAGGTTGCAGCACAAGCTTTTTCTCCCGCAGCAGATCGGTGATCGCTTCTGCCGGCAGTGGCATGCCCAGGTGGTAGCCCTGGCCAACGTCACAGCCCAGTGTACACAGATGATTCAGTTGCTCTGCGGTTTCCACGCCTTCAGCGATCACAATGAGGCCCAAATTATGTGCCAGGTCGATGATGGAACGGATGATCAGGGCATCGTTTTTATTGATCAGCATGGACTGGACAAACTGCCTTTCGATCTTGACGCAGTCCAGCGGCAGGCGGCGCAGGTAATTGAGCGAAGCGTAGCCGCTGCCGAAGTCATCCAGGGAGAAGGTGATGCCTTTGTCCCGCAGGCGGCCCATGATCTGGATCGCTTCTTCCGGGTCCTCCAGCATCGCCGTCTCCGTGATCTCTACTTCCAGCAAGCCCTGGCAAAGGCCCTGACTGCCGTCCAGGATCGGTAACAGCTGCGCCTCCAGGTTGCTTTCGCAAAAGCGGCGGCTGGATACGTTGATGGCGATGACACCCGGGCAGATCTGCTCTTCAAGCCAGGCTTTCTTCTGGCGGCTGACGGCCCGGATCACCCAGTCGTTGATGGAAACGATCAGACCGGACGCTTCAGCCAGGGGGATAAACTGGCCTGGAGAGACCAGGCCGCGCTGGGGATGCTGCCAGCGGATCAGCGCTTCCAGTCCCCTCAGCTCACCGCTTTTCAGATCAAACTGCGGCTGGTAGTACAGCCTGAACTGATCTTCGCTGAGCGCTTTGCGCATGAGGGTCAGTTGCTCGGTGCGGCGTCCGGTTTGCAATTGGATCTGGCTGGAATAGAGGCAGTAATCATTCTTATTGGCCTGTTTGCAGGTGAGCATGGCGGTTTCCGCGTTGTGCAGCAGAGACATGAGGTCGTGCCCGTGCTCCGGATAAAGCGCGGCGCCGATCGAGGCGGTCAGGTAGAAGCTGTGGTCCTTGAAACGCCACTGCTGCTGGTACTGCTGCCAGCCCCGCTCGACATAGGCATTCAGTTCCGCGGTCACCGCCTCGTCTGTTCCGCTCAGGGGGGCGACCAGAATGACAAACTCATCGAAAGCCAGCCGGACAACCAGATTCTCCGGCCGAACGCTGCTTTTCAGGTAGGCGGCTGTCATGCGCAGCAGCTGGTCGCCTGCCGCATAGCCGCACAGCTCATTGACTTCGCGCAGTTCATCGATGTCAAAATAGATCACCGCCGCTTTCCGGGCATGGTCCTGTGCCTGCAGGACATGCTTGCGGAAAGCTTCCTCCAGATAGGCACGGTTGGGCAGCCGCGTCAGCGCGTCCAGGTAGGCCTGGCGGAAGGCCTGGGACTCACGGGCGTCCAGCTCGTTGTACGCACCTTGCCAGAAAGCATGGCGCTGGCGCAGCATGAGGTAGAAGGGAAGGCTGCTGAAGAGGACAAAAAGCGTTCCTTTAAGCACACTGAGTACCCGCAGCGTCGCGGCATCCTGCCAAAAGATAAAGAGAAACTGGTCACTTAAAAAAATCCAGAGTAAGCCCAGAATGAGGTATACGGCCAGGCTGGCGATAATTTTTTTTTGCATGCGCTGCAAAGACTGCCTGATCGATGTCGCGGCAGCATCCGGATTTGTGCTTGAGCCCGGTTCACGGCTTTTTCCTGCTGTTTTTCGAGACATGCTGCTGATCCCCTGCTTGCCCTGCGGCTGACAAATCCCGATCCCGGGTTTGTTCCGGCCGCTCTTCCCGATGCTATCAGCATACCCTGACTGATTGCTTTATTTTAACACATTAAGCAAAGAAAGAAGCAACAGGCACCACTATTTTCCGTCCGACAGATCAGCGCCCTTCCATAAACCAACGGTTGTCATCACAGAAAAGGTAGACCACCTGCCCTGCAATACGGCAGGTGTAGCGCAGACCGCTGCCGCCCACCTTGAGCGACGCGGCCTGGCGCACATCGAGCACCCGGTCGATGGCAAAGCGCCGTCCATCTTCCCAGGTGATCGACCGTGGCAGCAGCCGTCCCTGTTCATCAAATTCCGCCAGGACGCGGACGGAAACTTTGCGCGCCATAAAATCACCTCGATAACAAACAATTGTTCTTTTATCATAGCGAAAAAAAATTGTTTCGGCAAGAGCAAAACATTGCTCCGGGCAAATGTTTATGATATAATCAGGCGAATAACAGAAAAAAAAGGAAACGTCGACGCAAATTGTGGAGGCCATGTGTTTTTTAAAACAAAGTACAGCCCAGAGACGGGCTTTGATTTTACACAGCTCTATTCCATCGACGATTCTGATGCTGTCGATACCGGCACTGATGATGGGACTGGTTCAGGCTGTCATCCCCATTATTGACGGTCTTTTTATCAACAACATTGTGGGCACGGTCGCCGCCAGCGCCATCCATTACAGCGCACCGATCATCGGCATGTTTAACGCCATCGCCCAAGGGCTCAGTGTCGCCGGCATGGCCATCATCGGCCAGGCGGTCGGCAAAGGCGACAGCAACGATGCCAAGGCCGTAGCAACCCAGCTGACCGTCGTGGCCTTTATCTCCGGCTTGATCCTGATACCACTTGTGATCGGTGCCGCTTACCCGATCTCCGCCCACGTCAATCCGGAAATCGCTGACGCCGTCTTTATCTGTCTTGCGCTGAACGCCCTGATCCTGCCCTTCTCTTTCACAGGTGCTGTATACAACGCGATCAAAAACGCCAATGGCCGGCCGGAAGACGCCTTTATCCGCATACTCATCCTGATGGTGCTAAAAATTGTCTTAAACGCCCTGTATATCGGTGTTTTGCGTATGGGGCTTGTCGGAGCTGTGCTTTCCACCCTTACTGCCCAGGTTCTAATCTGTGTGTGGATGTACTATGAACTGTTCATCAAAGCCGGTGAAGACCGCCTGCTGCTGAAGGGGTTTCGCTTCAGCAAGCCGATTCTCAGAGAGCTGGCGCAGGTCGGCCTGCCCTCGATCATATCCAGCCTGATCCTGAATATGGGCTTTTATCTGATCAACAACGAGGTGCAAAAATACGGCGCTATTGTCCTGAACGGAACAGGTATCGCCAGCAACGTCTCCAACCTCTGTTTCCTTTTGCCTTCTTCCTTTGGCACGGCTGTGACAACACTGGTCAGCATGAACGTCGGTGCCGGCAATGAACGGCGCGCGCGCAAGGCCTGTCTGGCCGGCAGTCTGATCAGCGCAATCACCGCGCTGGTTATGATCGCCTTGATTGTGCCGCTGACCCCACGCCTGACCATCCTGTTTACCCGGCAGCAGGAGGTGCTGGATGTGGCCAACAGTGCGCTCAACATCTATCTCTATGCCGTCGTGGGTTTTGGGGTCAGCATGGTGCTGCAGGGGGCCTTGGTCGGGCTGGGCCAAACGCGGATCATCGTGGTGATCAGCCTGATGCGTGTCTGGCTGCTGCGCTATGTCTTCATCCTGGTAACTGAAAAATATCTTGGTTATGAGGCCGTCTTCTGGGGCAATCTGTTTTCCAACTATACAAATATGGTGATCATGATCGTCCTGATCAGCAAAGTCAAGTGGGTCTCGGTGATTCCTTCCAGGAAAAAAGAGGTTGCAGAAATCAAAGAAAAAGCAGCCAGGCCCTGATGGCGCCGACTGCCCTGATCATCAGTCTATCCCCATAAATTAAGTTAGCGCAGCGTAAATCCGAGGGTGTTTTTCATATAGTCGAGGGCGAAACCGGCTGCGTCCGGATCCAGGCCGGCCACGCAGTTGCGCGATACAATGAACTTGACTTTCAGTCTTAGGCTGGCTGCATGATTATATAAGCCGATCGCGTTCTGCAGCACGCAGATCTCGGTGGCGACACCGGCCAGCTCGATGGTATCATACTGGCGGACGAGCCAGTCCATGTCGGTATGGTCCAGCATATAAGTGGATTTGGTCAGTGTTTCCAGATCCAGGTCCAGCAGCTTGCCGTAAAGCTGCCAACCAGTGCTTCCTTCGACACAATGCAGGGGAAACCGCTTGCTTTCCGGCTGTTCATCGCGCCAACCGGCCTCCTGGTGGGTGTCAAGGGTGCAGAGAACATCATGATCAG
>JAAYLM010000456.1 GCA_012521915.1 Oscillospiraceae bacterium
TTGTTTAATACATTCAGCCAGTCATCCGAGTTAGTTGGACAAACCCCTGAACAAGCCATGTCAAGAGCTGAACTGCGTCAGAAGCTACAGCAGCGTCAGTCAGGCGGTGTTATTTTCACTACTATTCAAAAATTCGAACCCGATAATTCTGATAGTGAGATGATGCTAAATCAACGTGACAATATTATCGTCATTGCCGATGAGGCACATCGATCACAATATGGCTTTGAAGCAAGAATTGTCAAATCTGATGAAGAAGCGGAAATCAAGTATGGCTATGCCAGATACATGCATAATGCCTTGCCCAATGCTTCATTCATCGGGTTTACAGGTACACCAATAGAGAGAAAAGATAAGAATACTCCTGCAGTCTTTGGTGACTACATCGATATCTATGACATGTCTCAATCAATTGATGATGCCATGACGGTACCGATCTATTATGAGAGCCGTCTGGCTAAGTTAAACTTTGCAGAAAGACTTAGGAATGATGTTGACATCGAATTTGAAGAGATAACAGAAGATCAGGAATCAGACTTCAAAGAGCGAAAGAAAGCTGAATGGTCTCAGTTGGAAAAAGTCGTCGGCAGCCAAAGCCGCATTGAGCTAATTGCATTGGATCTTGTCGATCACTTCGAGAATAGACAAAAAGCCATGTGGGGCAAGGGCATGATCGTCTGTATGTCGAGACGTATCTGCGTAGAGCTATACGAGTCTATTCGGAAGATAAGACCTGGCTGGCATGATTCTGATGATAGCAAAGGCCATGTGAAGGTTGTTATGACAGGCAGTGCTTCTGATCCCAAGGAATATCAACCACATGTCTGTAATTCTGCCAGAAAAAAACTGTTGGCTAAACGGATGAAAGATCCTGATGATCCGCTTGAACTTGTCATTGTTCGTGATATGTGGTTGACAGGTTTTGATGTACCTTTCATGCATACCATGTATATCGACAAACCCATGTCAGGCCATAATTTGATCCAGGCCATATCACGCGTTAATCGTGTCTACAAGGACAAGCCCGGTGGTTTGATCGTAGATTATATCGGGTTTGCGCAAAACCTGAGAGAAGCACTCCAGGAATATACGCCCAATGATCGTGCTAAGACAGGGATTGATCCGAAACTAGCTTTCGATAAGATGATTGAAATACTCGAAAAAATGGATGTGCTACTCTACGGACATGATTACAAAAAGTTTTTTAATGATAATGCCCGAGACAAGCTAAACGCGATTGCTGAGACGGTGGACTTTATCGTCAAAAATGAAGAAGACAAGAAAGAGTACAAGAACCTGGTCTTGCAACTCAGTACGGCCTATGCCCTTTGTAAGACGCTTGATGATGTCAAGCCATATGATCAGACAATCAGCTTTCACAAAGCTGTTAAGGCGGGCATAGTCAAGCTTGAAGCCCTTGGCAGTAAAGGTGGCAGAACCCTGTCAGAGATCGACAGAGAAATTAATCAACTGGTATCTAAATCAGTTATATCGGAAAAAGTTGTTGATATTATGGAAGCCGCCGGTATCCAGAAGAGAGATATTTCTATCCTATCTGACGAGTTTTTGGAAGAAATCAGACAGTTGCCGCACAAAAACTTGGCTCTGGAAGCTTTGAAACGACTCTTAACAGGTCAGATTCGTGCTATTGCTAGATCAAACCTCGTACAATCGAGAAAATTCTCAGAACTGCTGGAGCAGGCTATTAATCGCTATAGTGCCAGAGCCCTGGACGCTACTCAGGTTATATTAGAAATGATTGAGCTGGCAAAACATGTAAAGGCAGCTATAAACCGTGGTGAAGAGCTAGGACTGACAGTGGAGGAACTTGCTTTTTATGATGCTCTGTCAACGAATGCGTCAGCTGTCGATCTGATGGGGGATGAGACCCTTAGAAAAATAGCATCGGAACTGGCCAGTACCATCCGCAATAATCTCACAGTTGACTGGACAGTTAGGGAAAATGTTCAGGCAAAAATGAGATTAACGATCAAGAAGCTTCTGAAAAAATACAAGTATCCACCTGATGCCTCAAGAGTTGCGATTAAGCTGATCATGGAACAAGCCAGACAGATGTGTGAGAATGATAGTGCATAAACTGCCTCTGGACAATGGAGGAAATCTTTGATGTTACGACAAAGTACAAAAA
>JAAYLM010000457.1 GCA_012521915.1 Oscillospiraceae bacterium
AACTCAAGAGTGAATGCATGGTTTTTTACAATGTATTTGCACCTTTTTCATCCATACGGTTCGGATCTAGTGACTATCTCGTTATGGAGCACCTCAAAAACGATCGCAAGGCCATTTTATATGCTCTAGACACCATTGCAAGGACTAACGCGACTTTAGCTGAATTACTTATCACGGAGAGTGGATGCGACGGCATTTATTACTGTTGAGTGTATTCGAGAAGTCTTTGAGGAAATGAAGAAAGCAGCTGCTACAACAGGAAGGCGATCGAAAAATCAAGCGGAAGAGTGATCAAAAAGCTGAAAAGGACAGCAACAGGCGAGACAGAAGACATGAACCTTGAAAAGTGCATAGCAAACAAACCCTGACAGGGAGTCGAAAAAAGCTCAGACGCCGATCAGATCAAGCGGCGCAGGCTGCAGTCAGGATAGAGACAAAAGTCGGGCGGTTCAGTTTTCTAGCGGCATCGAGCAGGATGTTGGTGGCATGAACCAAACTCCACCAAAAAATCCGTTTGTTGCCTCGGGCCTTGTGCTTTTCCAGACCATAATCGTTGAGCAGGCGCTTATTGAACCGTTCCGAGGCGGTCCTGGATCGCAGGATGGCTTTCCATTGGGCAGAACCACGGCGGATTCTGGTCGCAAAGCGCAGATTTTGATGCTGCGTCACGTAAATGGTGCGGCCATAAGCCGAATCTGAATGACAGGCCTCTTTGTGATCACAATGATCGATCCTGCCGCAGGCCAGGGGGCAACGGAACTTTCTGCGCCTTTTTTCTGGATTGAAGCCCCAGTTGACCATGGGCAGCCCGGCCTGGCAGACGGGCACACCCTTTTCGTTGATGGTATAGTCGGCGTTTTGCTTTTGATCCGCCTTGGTGTTGCTCTTGAGCGGAATAACCGCCTTGATCTTCCAGTGTTCCAGAAGGCGATAGATGCCGATGGCGTCATGGGCGCAATCGCCGCAAAACGTGTCGATCGTGACATCGGGATACAGGGATCTGAATTCGGACAATGCCACAATACTGGAGACCGAGTCGTGCCGATTGGCCTGAACCATACGCAGATAGATCGGCAGGTCACATTTGAGATCCGGATTGTACACAGCCAGGATATAGGCGGTGTGGCCATAGAAGTAGCTGTTGTGGTAGCTATCCCAGCCGTAACGGGCGAAGGGATCGGAGAAGATACGCGGACAGTCACAGTTATAGATGCCCTGCTCCCTGCAGGAACAATGTTTGCTGCCCCAGGCAGAACCGCCGGACAGGACACAGGTGCCATCGCCGGAGACGACCAGTTTTTGCGGATCACCCAACAGCCCCTGCCGGACAGCGGGTTCTGCCGCTGCCTTGGCAAAGATTTGCTGCATGAGGCGTTCCGGTCGTTTTTCGAGGACTCGGCCTTGGGCGGCCACATCGGCAAGTTTTTGAACGATGCCTGGTCGCCGTACGGGTTGCTTTTCGTTTTTGCCGTATTTCTTTTTCGGTTTGCGGTGGAAGGGATGAAATGAATGCTCAAATTCATGTTCCGACACAGGATCAGCACCCCAGATACGGTCGACCAGGTCATAGTACGAACCGACCTGATGGATCGGGTCGCCTGGCTGATAGCCGGCGGCGGCCCGCAGGATGGCTGAAGCGGACAGACGTTTAACCCAGGCGGGAATGCTGAAGGTCTGACATTTGGACATGAGAAAGTAAGATCGCAGCAATTGCGCCTGCAGCCGGGCAGGTGCGCCGGTGTTCGAATAGTAGTCTTGCAGAAGGTCGCGAACCGGGTCCAGGTCAAGTTCATAGAGATTATTCAATTGATCCTGATAGTACAGGACCAGATCGGGATCCGACTGATAGAAATCAGTCATGCTGCAAAGGAGCTGCTTTTGATACTGCTGATGCGTCTGCCAGGATTGGAGCATAACAAAACCACCTCTGATCGTGTAGTAGGGCAACAAGGTCCCTCTATCGCGATTTTTGGGGCGATTTTGAAAAGTCAAGCTTTTTCGAGAATGTTAATGAATTATTTACATTGTTATATTAAGAATCCTGTGGTCGGAATTGTGGGGGTGAACCGCGCGGTCATCCCTCTCGAGACCACTGGAAATAGGGCCATTCGAGTTTTCGAATGAGCTCA
>JAAYLM010000458.1 GCA_012521915.1 Oscillospiraceae bacterium
AAAACAGCCGCCAGTGCACAGACAAAACGAGCCTGCCAGCGATCCGAAGAATATGGTTTAAGCCAGCTGTAAAGGCGGGCGATTTTCGTCGGGTAGTCTGCATCTACACCGGCGAATCGCGCCGAATGCAGACCGGGTGCTCCGTCGAGAACATCAATAGACAGACCAGAATCGTCACTCAGGACAAGGCCTCCGGTCTGCTGATGGACAGTTCGGGCTTTGATCAGCGCGTTTTCCTGGTAGGATGTGCCGTTCTCTTCGATCATTCCTGTAAAACCGGACTGGCGCATGGACCGGATCTGCCAGGGTGGATCCTCCAGAATCTGTCTGAACTCACGGATTTTGTCCTTATTATCTGATGCCAGGATGATCTGCATATAGCCTCCTAAAAAGGTCGTATCCAGCCATGTGGATAAAGGTTTTTCAACTGGTTCGGTGGTGTCATCAGGCTGGCCCAGCCCAACGGGTGACGACCGCCGGCAGCTTCCAGAAGGACAGTGGCAAGGGCTCCGGATGGCCATCCTGCAGCATCATGGTCTGTTCCCAGCTGCAGGGTTTCACCCCTAAGGTAACGGCGGATCAGATCATCTTCTTCCCTTCCGCTTACCGTGCAGGCCAGGTCAGATTCCCGAAGGCTGAGCAAAAATGCCTGAGAAGGTTCAAATCGAACCACCTGACCTTTCCTGCGCTTCAGTGTTCCCAGAAACAAGCCTGTCTTGACTTTATACAGCTCTGATAGAACAGCCGGGCAGGCAGGCAGGAGATGCAGGTGATCATGTTCCAGACGCCTTATGCCATTCCTGAACAGGCTGTTCATTCTCAGCCGCCCGCTTTCTGTCAATGAAGCATTTACAAAATCCAGGAAGGATTGCCAGTCGGCAGATGTACCCTCATCAACTGAAGAATAAACGGCCAGCGGCGATGCTTCATCTGTTCCGCTTTTTCCGAGAAGCGCGCAGAAATGCCCGTCACCAGCACAGCGGTGCGGCCAGATCCTGGCTGTGTGACGCAGCGGTTCACTGAGCATCAATCCATCTGAAACACCAGGTGCCTTCATGATCGGCAGAATCTGGCAGTCATCGTGCCGTGCGCAGAACCACGCAACCATCGACTCATTTTCTTCCAGAGAAAAGGTGCATGTTGAATAAACCAGCCTGCCTCCTGGACGGAGCATACGCCAGGCGGCTTCCAGGATAGATCGTTGCAGCGGCAGGCAGTGTTCACTGCCGTACGATTGATAGCTGCGTACGGCGCCGGGATCACGCCGGAACATACCGGCACCTGAGCAAGGCGCATCAGCCAGAACAGCATCAAAATAACCTGGCAGGCGTTCCGCAAGCCTTTCCGGTGTTTCGCTGGTGATGACAGCTTGAGCGCAGCCGGTTAATTCCAAGGTGCGTTGCAGAGCGCGTACGCGTTGGCGGGATATCTCATTGGCCCAAAGCAGGCCGCTGTCCTCAAGGTCTGCAGCCAGACGCGTGGCTTTACCGCCCGGTGCGGCACATAAATCAAGCACACGTTCGCCTGGGCGGACCTTCAGGACGGCTGCCGGCAGCATAGCACTGGGTTCTTGTATGTAGTAGAGGCCCGCGGCATGCGCAGCAAGACGCCCCGGCTGCAGATCTGGCGTTGTGTAAAATCCGTCATGACTCCATGGAACAGGATGAACGCCAGTTTCTGGCAGGTTTTCCTGATCAGCCAGCCAAAGACGCAGCGCTTCCGGTCTGGTCTTGAGGGTGTTGGCACGCAACCCCATGCAGGCCGCCCGGTCAAAGGACGCAAAAAACGCTTCTTCCTCACTGGATAAGCCATAAGACCTGAATAATTGTTTCATGTCTTGTATAAAAGACGCCGGCAGGTTCATTTCATCATATCCTGCTTTCTTTTCGCATGAACGGCTTCATCAACGCCCCTTATAGCGATAAATCATTGCAGACAGCATAGGCAACCCTCTTTATCGTTATAGGATCCAACGGTGAAGCAAGATCTGCTTTCTTCAGCAAGTCAACAAAGGACATCTGGCTGCCATAGCTGCAGAACTGGGTGTAACGACGCCATGCGCCTGTCGGATTGGCTTTTGACAATCGCCACAAGTCCAGCGCCGGCAAGAGTGCCAGGGTGCGCCCGATCTGGCTGTAGGGTTTCAACCATATGCTTTCAGAGAGCTGCCAGGTCCGTCCGGCAGCGAAATAATCATCGTGCTCATGGTTCAGGTCAGGCATATAGGACCGCTCAAGATCCAGCCAGAGCTGGCAGCGTTCGGCTGCTGTCAGATTCGGCCCGGCATACAACTGTTCTTCAAAATCATCAACCATGCAGTCCTGTGTCAGGTCTAGCAGCATTTGTGACAACTGCAGCAACTGATAATCATCGTGCGTGATGCCGAAGGCTGTCTCCAGATGCGGCAGCAGCAGCAAGGCCATGGCATAGCCTTGGGTCTGGACAACCAGTGGTTCCGGCAGGCTGTATTCAACCAGATCGCCGGTATAGCATGTACTGGCAAAAGCATAGCCCAGCTGCTGTAAAACGGGAAGAAGATCCAGAGCGCTGCCATCACTGCAGAGGCAGGTGCAGGGCAAGCCGACCGCTGTCAGGACCATACTCGTGGCCACGCCGGGTGAGCCGGCCGATCCGGCTTTTATTATATTGATGTAGCCAGCATCCTGCAGCCTACGGAAAGCGAAGTCCATATCACTCTGTCGTACGATGACATCCGCCAGAGATGGCACAAGTTGCTCCAGAGTCATCTGCAGACGGGGCAGTCCTTCTGTCAGCAAACTGAACTGGTCTGACCAGTCCAGTTGATCGAGGCTGAGCCTGCGTCGTTGCAAATGCCTTATCTCACGGGTCAGCGGAAGCACGTAGCGCTGGATGAGCGCCCGCAGTTCTGATATGCCGGACCGCTGCAGCTCGTGGTGCGGCATCCTCTGCCAAGCCAGGTCGGCTTTACTGGCAAACCCCAGCTTTTGGGCAATTTGCTGGCGGCAGTGCAAAAGCTGCGTGAAATGTTCATCCAAAGGATCGCCCAGTGCAGCCATACCTTCCGCATAAGCCTGATAAGCCTGCTGCCTGATGTGGCGGTCCGGGTCATGCAGATAGCGCTGCAAGACATGGCGGTTCATGGTTTGACCTTTCATGGTGAAGCGCAGATCGCGCATGATCTGCTGATACTGGCGCACGAGCAGACGTTCGACATGCAGGTCCTGCAGGACTTCAGGTCTGATCAGGCGGCGAAAGTGGCTGGCTTGCTCAAAAAGGTGCAGGCCATACTGCTCTTCCAGAAACGGTCTGTATCGTGAACTGAGCAAAGCAGCATAGAACTGCTGCAGCTGGTGGGCAAAATCAATGTCCGCCTGGTCAAAAAAAGCGAGCGCGGCCAGGGCTTCGTCATTATCCGGAGTTTTCAGAGCCTGTATATCCGCCAGGCTGGCAGACGTCTGGTATTGTTTGTAAACCTGCTGCATGTCCAGCAAGGCACTGTGAGCGCTTTCCTTATTCATGGCCAGGCGAAGATGCAGGCGGGCCCGTCGCATCTGGTTTTCCACAGATGCCATATCGGGTTTTTGCCGATCCAGCCGGTCAAAAGCTTCCAGCGATCCAGCCGGTTTCATGAAACTCACATCCGTTCAACAACAGAAATGCCGACCAGGTCCAGGCCAACCCGGATTGCCTGGCAGACTGCCTGAAGCAAAGCCAGCCGCGCGCGGCGCAAGGCTGGGTCATCGGTTTTCAGAATAGATTCATGGTTGTAATATTTATTGAACGCGCGTGCCAGAGCGGTCACCTGACGTACCAGCAGATAGGGCTCATACAACTCAGCAGCTTTCTGGATGGCTTTGTCGAAACCATCCAGAAGTTTCGCAAGGGCGAACTCGTCTTCTGTTGCCAGACAGGTCAGCTGCTTTGCGGTGACCATCCTCTCCGGCAGATCGTCCGGGTCAGCTTTGCGCAGAATGCTGCGTGCACGGGCATAGGTATATTGCACATAAGGTGCTGAATCACCATCAAAATCCAGCATTTCCTCCCAGGAGAATACAATATCCCTTTCCCGGCCATTTTTCAGGAAGGTATAGATAACCGCGCCCAGGCCAACCTTTTCCGCGACTTCATCAATTTCTTGGTCGCACATGTCAGTCTGGCGCAAACGAGCGTTTTCCTTGATGATGGCGCGTGTTTTTTCAACGCTCTCTTCCAGGAGCTCAGATAAAAAGATGACATCACCACTGCGTGTAGAAAGTTTTCGGTCGGCAAATTTAACCAGACCGAAACCAACATGCACGCATTGGCTGGCGGCAGCAATGCCGGCTTTGTCCAGCACCGCGAAAACCTGGCGGAAATGCAAGGCCTGCGGTGTGCCGACAACATAAATGTTTTTTGCAAAATGATACTGCTCCCAGCGGTAAAGGACAGCAGCGATATCGCGTGACGCATAAATGGTTGTGCCATCAGACTTCAGGATAATGCAGGGCGGAAGCTTGTACTCGTCCAGCATGACCACCTGGGCACCATCACTTTCCACAAGCAGTTCCTTCTTCTTAAGCAAATCAATGACATCAGGGATACGGCTTGAATAGAAGCTCTCGCCACGATAACTGTCAAAAGACACACCCAGGCGCTTGTAAACCGCCTCAAAGGAGGTCAGGCTGAGATCACGGAATTTCTGCCAGAGCGCTTGTTCTTCTGGCGATCCGGCTTCAAGCAGGCGGAAAGCTTCCCGCGCTTGGTCATCCAGGTCCGGATTGGTTTGCGCTTCTTCATGGAAACGGACATAGATGCGCAGAAGCTCGCCAATGGGATTGTCACGCACAGCGGCTTCATCACCCCATAAACGCCAGGCGACGATCAGTTTCCCGAATTGTGTGCCATAATCTCCCAGATGGTTAACCCGCACTGTTTCGTAACCCAGCCAATCATGCAAGCGATAAAGCGCATGTCCCAGAATGGTTGTAAAAGCATGACCAACATGAAAGGGTTTGGCGATGTTAGGCGATGAGTATTCGACGACCACTTTTTGACCGGTACCAATCTGCTGCCTGCCCAGGTTGTCGGCGACTGACAGCACGCGCGCAACCGTCGTCGCCACATAGCTGCCACGGGAAACATAAAAATTCAGGTACCCGCTCACAGCACGCACATCGTCGATGCCATCCAATTCCCCTGCCTTGGCAACGAAATCTTCAGCGATCTGAACAGGAGAACGGCGCAGGTGTTTTGCCAGCCGAAAACAAGGGAAGGCAAAATCACCCATTTCCTGTTGTGGGGGAATCTCCAGCCAGGTTTCTATCTGATCGCGGGAAAGCCCCGTCTCTTCTGCCAGCCAGCCCGCAATGGTACTGCGAAAACTCATTTTGTTCCTCCTGTCGCGCCTGAAAAAGACTACCCGCTGCGCGGGGCGGGTAAGTTGTTTGCCATAATAACCTGTCTCTCAGGCTTTTCGGCGCTTTCCCTGCCTTGCAGGGTGGGAAAGATGTTTCTAGTCTGTCCTGATAATTTAACATTCCCCTTGATCTTCTGTCAATTTAAACAGGCCTTATCCGCAAGAACATCTTTAGCGGATCCAGCACCTCACAAGGTCTTAAACCAACTGCGTCACACTGACGGTTAGCCTGTACAAAACAGAAGCGGTAGTGTATAAAAACAGTATCAAGCCGGTTCATTCTGCTGGTGTCCGCTTATAAACCTGGTGATTTCTTCTTCAAAACGACCTTAGCGGAAACCGCAGGACGCGAAACAGTAACGGAGGTCTTTCATGAAATGCAGCCGTTGTGGCACCGAAAACCCCAAGGGAAAGAGCATTTGTCTTAAATGTGGAAATTTCCTGTATTCTGCGAACCCCAACAATCGTGTGCCACTGACCAAAGAGCAGAAAAAGCAGCGCCGCAGGTCAATTTTCAAAGGAACCTCACTGGGTTGTTTATGGTCAGCCTTGGCCATCATCGGTATGTTCATCCTGCTGGGGATTATCAGCTATCTGTTGGTTCGCTTTGTCATCCCTGAAGACTACTTCAACGATCTGGCAACGATCTCATCAACGCAAAATCCTGGTGAAAACAGCACTCAGATGACAACGGCAAACACAGCTGACTAATTTTTAGTTCTACAAATCACTTGCTGCCAAATCACCATTTGGTGGATCTGCCGGTTGAAAACGGAACTCAGTCTGGGTGACCGCCGCACTCCGGACCGCTGCGTCTGCCTGTTCTATCAGGGCTAACTGACAGTCGAGATGCGTTTTGCCGCGCCTGTCAACCCTTATGGTTCGCCCATCCGGTTGCATCAGGCGGGTACGCTCAGTATCGGCCAGCTGAAGCTGAAGTACCTGCATGACACGGTGATGCAGATCACGATCCCGTACCGGAAACATCAGCTCAACCCTGCGATCCAGGTTGCGGGGCATCCAGTCCGCACTGGAGAGAAACAAATCCTCCTGTCCGTCATGGTAAAAATAAAAGATGCGGCTGTGTTCCAGAAAGCGGCCGATAATGCTGCGCGTACGAATGTTATCCGATAATCCGGGCACGCCAGGCCGCAGGCAGCAGATACCCCGGATAATCAAGTCGATGGACACACCGGCGGTTGAAGCGACATACAGTTGATTGATCAGATCAGGATCAACCAGGGAATTTGCTTTGATGATGATTCTGGCCTTTCTTCCTGCACTGGCCGCAGCTGTTTCCTGCCCGATGCGCTGTTCAAGCTCATTGCGCAGCCAGTAGGGCGCAACTGTCAACTGGTTCCAGCTGCGCGGCGCGGCGTAACCAGAGAGCATATTGAAAAACGCGGTCGCGTCTCGCCCGATGTCTTCCGAGCAGGTCATCATGCCGAAATCAGTGTAAAAGCGTGCAGTGCTATCATTGTAATTGCCGGTACCCAGATGGATGTAACGCCGAATGCCATCTTCTTCCCGTCTGACAACAAGCGTTATCTTACTGTGTGTCTTAAGCCCCACCAGACCGTAAATCACGTGACAGCCTGACTGCTCCAGCTGTCGAGCCCAGTGAATATTGTTCTCCTCATCAAATCTGGCTTTTAATTCGACCAGGACCATCACCTGCTTGCCTTGCTCCGCAGCTTCCGCAAGATAGCGAACCACTGGCGACCGGCCACTAACACGATAAAGTGTCTGTTTGATGGCCAGTACATCCGGATCATGAGCCGCTCGCCGCATCAGTTCCAGCACAGGCTCAAAGCTGTCATAGGGATGGTGCAACAGCAAGTCTTTTTTACGTATCGCAGCAAAAATATCGGTTTCACCATTCAAGTCGACTGGCTGCGGGCGGTGCGACGGATAAAAATATTCAGGATTAGCTGCAAAATCGGCCAGGCCATTCAGGAATGTCAGGTCGAGCGGACCATCAATCGGGTAAATATCAGGCTCCTCGATACCCAGAAGATCGATCAGGTTTTCCAGCTGAAGCGGATCAGCCGTACTTTCCACTTCCAGACGGATCACCTGGCCCCATTGGCGCATTTTCAGCAGTTTCTCGATCGCTGAGAGCAGATCTGCTGCATCATCTTCATCGATATCAAGATCGGCATTTCGCATGATGCGGAATGTGAAAGCCTGATGAAGCCTGACTCCGCTGAATAAAGCCTCAAGATGAAGGCGGATTACCTCTTCCAGCAAGATAAAGGCTCGTTCTTGACCGGCAGGTAACTCAACCAGTCGCGGTACAACCGCAGGCACCTGAACAATGGCAAAATCCTGACGAGCAGATCTGCTGTCAGCTCCGTTTTTCTCTACAGGCACGAATAAATTAAGTGAGCGGTTGCTAATCAGTGGGAAAGGTCGAGCCGCGTCGACAGCCATTGGTGTAAGGATCGGATAGATTGTCGACTGGAAATACTGGCTGACAAACAACCGTTGCTGCTCATTGAGTGCGTCAGCGGACAGCATTGAGATCTGTTCCCGGGCCAATGCGGGCAACAAAGAACGGTTGTAGGTGCTATACTGGCGCGTGACCATTTGATGGGTGCGCCGGGCAATCGCGGACAACTGCTGCCTAGGTGTCAAACCAGCCGGATCCGGCTGGTCATAGCCGGCATTGACCAGGTCTTTAAGAGATGCAACACGAATCATGAAAAACTCATCAAGGTTGCTGCTGGTGATGGACAGGAATTTCAGCCGCTCCATGAGCGGATTCTGTTTATCGCGCGCTTCTTCCAGTACACGGTCATTGAATTCCAACCAGCTTAATTCCCTGTTGATGTAAGGTGTGGCGGTAAGCTCGGGGTTCTCTGGCTTATCTTTTACTTGCTTTGCGCTGCTTTTTTTGTCATGTTTCATGATCGCATCCCTCTGATCTTGATCACAGGTTTGATCCCGAACAACCGGGTAAACGTGGGAGAATGATGCTCCAGTGCCCAGCGTTCCAGGACGATATCCTGTTTTGTTCGGATCTGAATCACTAAATCCTGCTCATCAACATGGATCTCGACATCCGTGATTTTTTGCTGGTGGCTGCTGTCAAGGGCATTGGCCAGTCGTAGCAAAGATGCCAGTTTGGCTACTTCCAGCCGATCCTGTCCAGATAGCGACGCAAAATCCGGCGCTTCCATATCCAGATCACCTTCATGAAAGCCTGCCGTCCAGGCGACTACAGCGGTTTCCCGGCGGCTGAGACCAATAATCTCACTGGCTAAAATCAATTCACGAGAATGAATATGATGTTGTGACATGTTAACGTATTTCCCAATATCGTGCAAAATGACAGCAGCTTGCAGCAGCTGACGTGATCTTTTTGGTAAGCGATGCAGCTTTGCTGTCTTGTCAAAAAGCTGCAAAGCCAGCCGTTCGACCAGAGCTGTATGCTGTTGATTCACCTGGTAACGCCTGGCTATGTGGCGACAGGCATTGATCAGGTCTTCTGCCAGGTTGTGCGGCGGCTTGTAGCCGTAGTGCTGTCTGGCAAACTCTATCTGGATGGCATCGCATAGGTGTGCTGCCGGTAATTCAAGTGACCGTAAGCCTGTAAAGCGGATAAATTTACGTAAAATGATGGTCACAGGAAGAATCAGGCTGGCGTGTTCCACCGGTATGCCATTGTATGTTGCCAGATCAAATGGCCGAACCGTCAGCAACAAGCGGTAAAGTGCTTCCAACCGCTCATCGGACAATTCGGTTTCAGAGGCATCCATACCGGCCAGTTTTTTCAGATAGGGCATCTCCCCGCCCAAAATGATCAGATGCTTGTAAGCGATGTCCTTAGGTTCCAGCAGGCGGTAGTTATTCAGATCACTGGATATATAAGCATCCATCAGACCGGCGAAATCAGCGGTGCGCTGTTCGAGGTCGGCCAGCAGTTCGCGAATACGCAACGAACCCAACAGCATGTTTTGACTGAAGATAAAGCGGCTTTTGTCGAAAGCCGACACCTGGATGCTGCCAGCGCCCACATCCACGATTAAAGTCCCCTGGCGGATGCGTTCAGCGAAATCCGGCATACGGGTGGCGACCGACAGGATGTGATAAGCTCGTTCCTGAGTGTTATCAAGGACATCGACGCGCAAACCGCAACGCCGTTCAATCTGGTCAAGTGCGATCAAGCTGTTGGCAGCTTCCCTAAAGGCACTTGTTGCTACCGCGCGGTATTCGGCTACTTGATAGGCAGCCATTTCAGATAGCAGTCCTTGCAGGACAAGCACACAGTCATCAAGCAGTGTCTGGCTGATGGACCCTGTTGTGTAGGTATCTATGCCCAGCGGTAATGTCCGTTGAAGGGTTGTCAATATTCGTGGCGGAGCTTCGCCATCCAGTTCGGCGATCTGCATATTGATCTCATTTGACCCAACATCGATGGCGGCAAAGGTTTTGCGGCGGGGCATACCTGTCCTCCTTACTGCTTGATCAACCGGGTGCTTCGATGTGCCGAGTGTCAGTCGCCAAAAGAAATACCCAGAGCCCGCGCCGATCCAACCAGCGGCGAATCAGGCGGTACCTGGCGGCGGCGCCCGGCTACCTCAGCGAGTGGAACCGGTAGCGGGCGGCCATCCCGCATGCCGACCATAAATCCAAAACGTTTGGCGACAATAAGCTCTGCAGCTGATGTGCCCAGCAGCGTTGCCAAAACCCGGTCATAAGAGCAAGGCTGACCACCTCTCTGAAAATGGCCTGGTACGGTCACCCTGATTTCCTGCCCCATCGACGCTTCCAGTTCATAGGCCAGTTGATAAGCCACGGATGGGAAGCTTAATCGCGCATCTTTTTTATCTTTACCGGAAAGGCTGGCGGCCTCTTTAGTGAGCGCGCCTTCGGCAATGGCGATGATTGAGAAGCGTTTTTGCTGTTTCTGGCGCTTTTTCAAAGCTTTGAGAACTTGTTCCACCTGATAGGGGATCTCCGGAATCAAGATCACATCAGCACCACCAGCCATTCCGGCATGCAATGTCAGCCAGCCAGCCTTGTTCCCCATCAGTTCAATGATAAAAACACGACCATGTGAGGTAGCCGTTGTATGAATGCCGTCAATCACCATGGTTGCGATATCTACAGCACTTTGAAAACCAAAGGTGATTTCTGTTCCCCATAAGTCGTTATCGATTGTTTTAGGCAGGCTGACAACCGGGACGCCTGCCTGACTCAGCAGATTGGCCGTCTTGTGCGTGCCATTACCGCCCAGTACCACCAGCGCGTCCAGTTCATTTTTTTCACAGGTCCGCAGCATCGCATCCAGTTTATCAGGCCCATCAGGACGCGCGTCGTCCAGCGGCTTGCGCATCAGTTTAAAAGATTGGCGTGATGTGCCCAGGATCGTACCGCCCAAGGTCAGTATGCCGGAAAAATCTTCTGGCCGCATAACCCGGAATTCATCATACATCAATCCGCGAAAGCCGTCATGAAAGCCCAAAATTTCCAGGTCTTCACTAGCTTCATAGAGCGCTTTGGCCACACCGCGCAAAGCGGTATTCAACCCCTGGCAGTCGCCTCCACTGGTCAGAAGACCAATTTTTTTCATTTCCAGCTCCTTCTGGCACCTGGGTGGCACCCAACAAGTCTCTGGCAGGATTGCCCAGACTATATGATGATTATACAACCTTCCTGAAAAAAACCGCAAACACATTGTAAGCGAATCTGCTGTCATTGTGTTCGCAGTCTTAAGGGCCGCATATTCACGTGGTTGCGCTGCAGGCTTTGATTCGGTTATGATGAAGATAAGAGGTGAAATTTATGGATGATATCAAAGGAAACCCCATTGACACGCGCTTGGCGGTTCTGATCGATGCCGATAACATATCCCATCAGAATATTCGGGGTATGATGGAAGAGATAGCCCGCTATGGCAACGCAACCATCAAGAGGATCTATGGTGACTGGACAAGGCCAAACCTGTCCGGATGGAAACACCTGCTGCTTGATTACGCCATCACGCCTGTACAGCAGTTTGGCTATACAACCGGAAAAAATCCCACTGATTCGGCCATGATCATCGATGCGATGGACATTTTGTACTCAGAAAAAGCGGATGGTTTCTGTCTGGTTTCCAGCGACAGTGATTTCACACGTCTGGCGACTCGCCTGCGTGAAGCCGGCAAAATAGTCTATGGTATTGGCGAGCAGAAAACACCCAATTCATTTATAGCTGCCTGTGATCGTTTTATTTATCTGGAGATCCTTGATGAACCGCAGCATGATGAGCCAGACCAAACAACGCCTGAGCAAAAACCATCAAAACAGCAGGTTCAGCCTGAGAAAAAGAAAACCATCAAAAAAATCGGCAAAGATGTCATCAAGCTGATCTCAACTACCATCCGGGATGTTGAAGATGAAAACGGCTGGGCTTATCTGGGTGAAGTTGGCAGTCTGCTGGTAAAAAAGCAGCCATCCTTTGATTCGCGCAACTATGGTTTCGAAAAGCTGACCCCTATGATCAAATCAATTGGCCTTTATGAACTAGATGTCAGGGAAGGCGCGCATTCTTCTTCGAAACATATCTATATTCGTATAAAAAACATAAAACCCTGATTCGATGCTGATCAGGCGCTCACCCGTTTCCTCTTACAAAGAATCGGGTAGGACCCCGGCCATTAATTGGCCGGGGTCCGTTGAATGGACTTGGCGAATTTCTCCCGAGCTGCTCACAGCACGTGACGTGACAAACCCTCGTCAACCAGCGCTTACTATCTCATCATCGGGCGTAAGCCCAATTGACAATGAGAAAATTCACATAATAATGAGCCTTTGTCTTTGCAGCAGGAAAGTTAATCTGGTGTTACCTTTAAGGATCAGTCTTTTGAAAAAGTGAAATCGAGTTCTTTTCCATCTTCGGTGACGCCGGTGATGTTGTTGCCGGATACTGCGTACCAAACATCACATTCCTTGGGATAGTCGGACTTTTCTCCACCGGTCAATTTCTTGTAGCTTGCGTCATGGGCAATACCCAGGACACCGCCATCGTCCTGAACCGTGATCAGATATGATATCATACCACCGTCATCTTCAGTGATGTGATACTGGCCGACATAGCCATAGTCAGTTCTCTGGTATTCCGCATAGAGGAAATCCTGACCGTTTTTCTGGGACTTGCAGGAAAGCGCATCGGCAGATCGATTGTATTCACCACTGAAAATGAAAGTCTCACCTTCATCATTTTTATACGCTACAGTATAGCTGTTACCATTTTCTTCGTATTTCACATCTTTCATACCCAGTACAGCCAGCCCGGCGCCTACAGCTGTTTGCCCAAGTCCGAAAAAACTGACCGGCAACATTGTCAAATCCATCATGGTGATGCCAGCAAGCTCCATAACCGCCATAAAGGTTTCTTCATTGTCACCCAGCCCATCCATCAAGTAACCTAGCATCTCGTTTTTGGCATCCAGATATGCGCTGTAGCCATCAGAAGCCGTCATATCACCGTCTATCTGCCCCTGGGTCGTCTGTTTTTCTGAAGTTGTTGTTTCACCTTTGTTTGTTGCGCTGCTTTGGTCAGATTGAGCGCTGGTTTCTTTGCTATCCCGGGGGAACTTGAGGCCGCCCAGGCAGCCAGCAAGGTTGGTGCAGAGCAGTACGGACAGTATGATTGCCATGATGCGTTTCATGATTTTAACCTCCTGTTTTTGTGAATTATGCTGTTGATTCTTTTATATTAACCACTCATCAACATGATGAATAGATCAATTAAAGTCACCGATAGTAAGAAAATTGCTCAAAATACCAAATCTGGACGGGTTCAGTAACCTGCCTGTTGCATAGGACGGGGCTGTTTCAATGCCTGTTGCTCCCTTGATCGGTAATGCGACGGCGAAAAGCCGGTCTTGTTTTTGAAAACCCGGGCGTAATGGCCGCTGTAATCTGCGCCACAAGCAGCGAAAGCCTGGGCAATGGTGATGTTTTTGTCCATCAATTTCTCTTTAATCAGATTTACCTTACAGCTGATAAAGTAATCATGCGCAGTCAAACCTGTCTGTCTTTTGAAAAGGCGGCAAAAATGAGCTTTGCTCAAGCCGGTCGCCCGGGCAAGTGCGTCCAGATCAAAACGCTCCACGCAGTGGTTTTCAATCCATCTTTGGGCTCTGGCGATTTCACGTTTGCCAAAGTAGACGCTCTTATTAATCAGCATTGCAGCGACACAACATTCTTTTTTAACGGCGCAATAAACCGGAAATAAGGTAATGTCCTGGTATAGCGACTCCAGATCAGAATGGGGCATGGAGAAACGATCGGCGATTTCGGCCAGGGGAACATGGATATCTGACAGGAAAACAGTTTCTCCACGAAAGGCCCGCTTGATATCCGGTAGAATACCCGCATGGAGAATAAAAGGTTCTTCCAGGACATTATAACGGCCGACCAGCAGCGGTGGCACCGGCATGTATCGATCCTGCAACATAGCCTGATTGGTCATAACCAGTGTACCATCCGCGGCGAAAAGAAGAACCGGAAATGGCAGCTGGTTGACAATTTCGGCCAATAGCGCGGTGTTGACATGATCCACGAGCATTTGTGGCGTGCTGTTGCTGTACGGCGGCTGCATGTTGTTCATCTAACGCTCACCTTACCTGTTTGACGCGTCATTTACTTGTTTACCTTACTCTTTGCATCATATAACAAACTTAAGCAGAAATCAAATCAAGTCCATGACCAAAATGATTTCCTGACCAATAACCTTTATGATTATGGCTGACAAGGTTCTGATCAGTTCGGTGGGCGGAGCGCCTATAGCAGTCATAAAAAATACATAGAAACCAATAACGTGCTCTAACTCCTCCTTAAACCTTACTGCTTAGAAGGGGATTGCGCACGATTGAAATGTTCAAAAGGCGGTGTCATTAATTTCACCAGAGCAGTCGCGGCGGAACTGGCAAAATACAACATAACCTGCAACGCGATCAGTCCCGGTTATTTTGCCACCGAACTGAAGGTTGAAGAACCAAAAAAACCCGCTTATGCGGGCTTTTTGGTTCTTACCATTAAGCTGTCAAGGACCATTGGTCGAGGTGAAGGGACTTGAACCCCCGACATCCTGCTCCCAAAGCAGGCGCGCTAGCCAACTGCGCTACACCTCGTCGCGTTTAACGATTATATACGATCAGTCTTGATTAAGCAAGCAAAACCATCAGTCAACGATGCCGTATTCTGGTCTTCTTTTTGATGATTGATCTCCATGTGGGTATTATGTCGTTTCAAGTGCATCAGGTTCATGAACATAAACGCCAGTCGCTTCTTCATAACACTTCTGCCGGTGTATAATGATCTTGACAGGAATTTGGGTTTTGTTGCTCAAGCCTACCGCACTGGGGCAGGCTAACGAGGAGGGCTTATGTTACAGGATTCTGTTCGTTGTGGTTCCTTATTTGATCTGGACCAGTCGCTGGCCGGCTCTCTGCTGGCTGAGCTGGACTGGCCATGGCAGGCGTTAACTATGATCCATGACTTGATTTTACGGCTGGGTCCAGATTTGCCAGTAAGTGAATACGAGCAGCTGGATACCAACATCTGGGTAGCACGTGATTGCCATATCGCAGCCAGCGCCAGCCTGAGCGGTCCCCTGATTATCGGTCATGAAACTGAAATCCGACATGGCGCGTTCATCCGATCAAATGCACTTATCGGCAATCAAGTGGTCGTAGGCAATTCCACCGAAATAAAAAATGTCATTCTTTTCAACGGTGTACAAGCGCCACATTTCAATTATGTCGGTGATTCAATCTTGGGTGTCCAGGCCCACATGGGGGCTGGCGCCATAACTTCGAATGTCAAAGGCGACCACAGCTTGATTCGTGTTCAAATCGGTGCTGAGAAAATCCCCACCGGTTTGAAAAAACTGGGCGCCATGATGGGAGACTTCGCGGAAATTGGCTGCAATAGTGTACTGAATCCCGGTAGCATCATCTGCCGAAATACCCAGATTTATCCCATGACCATGGTTCGTGGTACGATTCCGCCTAACTGCATCCTAAAGCAGAATGGTGATCTGGTCGCCAGACAAACCCGCACATAAACAAAGCGCCTACCCTCTAAGATAGACGCCTTGCGATGCCACAGACTCTTCGCCGCTTTTCCCTGCTGCGCAGGGTGCCTGACTGCGGAGCAAAGCTCCTCAGCTTGTCAGGCAACAGCGGCTGAAAAGACTACCTGCTACGCAGGGTGGAAAAGTTGTGTTA
>JAAYLM010000459.1 GCA_012521915.1 Oscillospiraceae bacterium
ACTGAAATCAACATTATCGAGCCGGACATCGCCTTCCAGTTTGCGATAGGTGAAACTGCCGTCCATATGAGGCTGTTTCCAGGCCCAAAGTCCGGTCCGGTCACAGGTTTCCGTTAATTCGCCCTGTTCGTCAAGACAGGCATGCACCAGCGTAACATCACCGTGATCGGCTTCTTGTGTCTCGTCCATCAGCTGAAAGACACGATCGGCTCCGGCCATCGCCATGATAACCGCGTTGATCTGCTGAGAGATCTGGTTGATCGGCATGCTGAAACTGCGACTGAGCTGGAGGAAGGCCGCAATGGCACCCAAGCTGAGGCCGGCGACGCCGTTGACGGCCAGCAGACCGCCGGCGATCGCGATCAGAACGTATTGCAGATGACCCATATTGCCCATAATTGGCATCAGGATATTGGCAAAACGATTGGCCTGTGTGGCCTGGTAACCCAGATCGTTATTGAGCCGATCAAAGGATTCCTTGGCCTTGTCTTCATAGTTGAAGACCTTGACCACCTTCTGGCCATTGATCAGTTCTTCAATATAACCATTGGTCCGGCCCAGCGCGATCTGTTGTTCTCGGAAAAAACGGCCGCTGCGTGACGCGACTTTGCGGCTGACATAAATGATCAGGACGGAAAACAGCAGAACCATCACCGTCAGGTGAGGGCTGGTCATCAGCATGGCAACGAGGACGAAAATAACCGTCATCAGTGAAGAGAACATATGGGGCAGGCTTTGCGTGATCAGCTGGCGCAGCGTATCGGTGTCATTGGTATAGCGACTCATCAGGTCGCCGTGCGAATGGGTATCGAAGTATTGGATCGGCAGTTCCTGCATCTGCGTAAACATCGTGTCACGGACTTTCTTCATCGCGTTCTGGGCGATATCGACCATTATCCGGTTGAAGAACAGTGACGCGAAAACACCGCTCAGATAAATTATACCCATCAGGCCGATGACCAGGAGCAGATCTCCAAAATACGGTATTTCCATAGTCATTAGCGGCGCGATATGGTCATCGATCAGGATCTCAAGAAACAACGACCCCGCGACATTGGCGAGTACGCTGACAATGATGAAGACAAAGACCAGCATTAGCTTAAGCTGATGGCCTTCCGCCATGATCTGGAGCAGACGTTTGATATTTTTCAACATAACACGAGGTGGCGGCGGTTTTAGCCGTTTATGGTCAGGCGCTTTCATTAATTGAGCCTCCATTCTGCTGTGAGTCATACACTTCACGATAGATCGCGTTCGTCTGAAGCAGTGTTTCATGATCGCCTATTCCGTCGATGACACCGTCGTCCATGACGATGATCTGATCCGCGTCGATAACGGAATTGATCCGCTGGGCGACGATGAATACGGTCGTATTGGGAATCTCAGACTGCAGACCCTGCCTGATCAGTGCTTCCGTTCGGGTATCAACCGCGCTGGTGGAGTCATCAAGAATCAGAATTTTCGGCTGTTTCAGCAGCGCTCTTGCGATACAGATCCGCTGGCGCTGCCCGCCGGACACATTGGAACCGCCCTGCTCGATATAGGTATCATAATCTTTGGGAAAGGCCATGATGAAGTCATGAGCCTGTACCAGTTTACAGACACGAATCAGTTCTTCATCGCTTGCTGTCTGATTGCCCCAACGCAGATTTTCGCGGATTGTTCCGGAAAAAAGCACATTCTTCTGGAGTACCACCGCGACTTGATCGCGCAGTGACTTGATATCATAGTCGCGCACATCGATACCGCCGACGCTGACTTGCCCCTCAACCGCGTCGTATAGACGAGGTATCAGCTGGATCAGGGTGGATTTGGCACTACCGGTTCCTCCAATAATGCCGACGACCTGGCCGGAGTCGATATGCAAATTGATATTTTTCAGGCAATAGTTTCCTTCCTGCCCGGCATATCCAAAGGACACATGCTGAAAATCTACCGAGCCATCCGGAACTTCGA
>JAAYLM010000067.1 GCA_012521915.1 Oscillospiraceae bacterium
GAGCGGGACACATCAGGTTAACATCTGACACCCTCCCTGTAGTCGTCGAGGCGCCTGTATCACCACATTAAGCAACGTTCGGGCTTTTCCGCTATGATTTCATTTGCGTCTGTCGTCTCCTTCGTGCTAAAATGAAAGGTACTATATAAGGGGAGGCTACCATCTGACCTATGGCGACAGTCGTGATTAATCTGGAAAAAGGCATGCCGAAAGTAGAAGCTGCCATGACAAAACTGCGTCTGGAATTATCGACGCTACGCAGAATCGGTGTGCAAACGATCAAGATCATTCATGGCTATGGATCGTCTGGCAGTGGTGGCGCGATACGCCATGCTTCCCGCCAGTTGCTTTGCGACCAGCTCAAGAACAAAACCATCAAGGCATTTTGCCCTGGTGAGCGCTTTGGCCCCTTCGAAAATGAAGGCCGTCAGATCGTGGAGTTGGCACCGGCACTGCATAAAGACCCCGACTGGGGTCGCCAGAACGACGGAATCACAGTCGTTGTTTTACGCTGATTCACCTTTCTGCATTTTTTGCATAACTTTGCTCAGGCTTCAACTCGCTTTCCCCTGTCATGCGGGATACGCGCCCGCGGAGCAAGTTTTCAGACCGGAGCTTGCTGTTGACCGCTCTGAAAATGTGCTATACTTTGCTTAGCGAAACAGGCTTAGCGAATCAGACAAAGGAGCGTATCAAGATGAAACCTTGTGTTAGCGTCTATAGCTTTTATCCCGCATACCGCAGACAGGAAATTCAATTCATGGACATCATCCCCAAGGCGAAAGAGATTGGTTTTGAAGCCATGGAGTTCATCGATCTACCCGTTCCCGAGGGCGAAGATATCATGGCGTTTGCGCGCAAGGTCGCTGAACGCTGTGCAGCGTCCGACATCAAGATCGTCCAGTACTCTCCTCATGCTGATTTCCTGCTGGGCAGCAACAAGGATCCCTGGGCTGAGGCCGAGCGTATAAAAAAACAGATTGATGTGGCGGAGGTGCTGGGCGCGTTTGGTGTGCGTCACGACCATGCCTGGCGTTTTGAGGATCCCAGAAGACAGAATTATACAGATGCCCTGAACGTGATTGTGGATCCGATCCGATCTGTCGCGGAATACGGTGCGGCCAAAGGTATTCGCACCATGAGCGAAAACCATGGGCGCATGTTTCAGAACGGCAAGGTCATGGAAGAGCTTGTCCGGGCGGTCAATCACGATAATTATGGCATCCTGCTGGATATCGGCAACAACGTGACCGTCGACGCAGATCCGCTGGAAGGCGTCGCCATCATGGCCCCCTATTGCATGCATGTCCATGCGAAAGACTTTTTCACCCGACCGGGTCATTACCCAAATCCGGGAGACGGCTGGGGCCGCACCAAGCACGGTAATTTTTTCAGGGGAACAATCTTCGGACAGGGTATCTTGAATATGCCGCAGACCTTCAGGATTCTTCAGGAAGCCAACTATGACGGGTATGTGTCTCTTGAGTTCGAAGGCAGCGAGTACGCGTTTTTTGCCGTGGAAACCGGCTACAAAAACATAATCCGCTGTCTGACCTCCCTTGAGGGGGCCAGCGACCCCGACTTATTCAAGAAACTTCAGGAAATAGAGCATTGATCTAGCTGTCCAGCTGTCCTTCAGGCGAACCGGCGCTGACGCCTGATACAACTTTTCGACGTCAGACCAATGCGTCTGTCCTGAATATCGTTCATGATTTATATAAGCAGGCCGCGATCAATAAAAGATCGCGTCCTGCTTTCTGTTATGCAAAGACCACTTTGCACGGAACAAACGCCGGGTTAGGCGGTACTAAAGTCTTCTCTTGCTGATATTTTACATAGCCATAACCTCTTTCTTATCTGTTGAAAATCATGTCTTGCTAGACTGGACTCAGATAGATAAGCGAATGGCAAAGCCTGAGTGAGGAAAGAAGGAAAAACCATGAACGTACAAAGTCTGGCCCGTCCGCTGAACACCGAAACCGTATGGCCGGATAAGCAGGCGTTGACGCTGACAAAAGCTGAACAAACAAGCATAACGACCGAAGAGCTGAACCTATTCTACGGATCGCTGCAGGCACTAAAGTCTGTTTCAATAACCATCCTGGCCAATGAAGTGACTGCTTTGATCGGCCCTTCAGGCTGTGGGAAATCAACATTCCTAAAAACGTTGAACAGGATGAATGACCTGATTGAGAATGTACGTGTTGAAGGTCGCGTCCTGGTTGGCGACATGGATATATACAGCCCTTCTGTAGATGTGCCCCTGCTGCGTAAAAAAGTTGGTATGGTCTTTCAGAAACCTAATCCGTTTCCCATGTCGATATACGATAACATTGCTTATGGGCCGCGCATTCACGGTATAAAACGGCGTTCTTCGCTGGATGAGATTGTTGAGCGCAGTCTGGTTGACGCGGCTTTGTGGCCTGAAGTGAAAGATCGCCTGAAACAGAACGCCGTTTCTTTGTCAGGCGGACAACAGCAGCGTCTGTGTATCGCGCGCGCCCTGGCGGTTGAACCTGAGATCCTGTTGCTGGACGAATCAACGAGCGCGCTGGATCCTGCGTCCACCCTGAAAATAGAGGATCTGGTCACAGAGCTGAAACAGCATTATACCATCATCATGGTGACGCACAACATGCAGCAAGCTGCAAGGATTAGTGACCGGACAGCCTTTTTCCTGTTGGGTGAAGTCATTGAATATGACCGGACGGGCACGTTGTTCAACAACCCCAAACATGAAGAGACAGAAAACTATCTGACCGGCCGATTCGGCTGATCAGCTGGCCAGTATGAGAAAGAAGGTTCCAAATGGTAGCCAGAATAGAATTTCAACGGGAAATCAATGACTTGCACCAATCAATCATCCGCATGGGTGCAACGGTCGAACAGTCGATTCATGAGACGATCGAAGCCCTGGTTGATCTGGATGCAAAAAAAGCAGAGGTGGTTATCGCCCGTGATGATGAAATAGATGATATGGAGCGCGTGATTGACCATCATTGTGTTGAGATTATCGCCAGACAGCAACCGGTGGCCAGTGATTTGCGCGATGTCACATCGACGCTCAAACTGATCACGGATCTGGAACGCATCGCAGACCACGCCAGCGATATCAGTGAACGCATCCTGGCGCTCTGCCAGCACGAAACCAAAGTCGCTGTTCCTCATGACATCGTCACCATAGCCAATATGGCCAGCAACATGCTGCATGGCGCTCTGGACGCCTATGTCATGCGCGACCAGGCCAAAGCAGAAGCGATCATCGGCATGGACGAGCAAGTTGACGAACGCTATGAAAATCTGAAAAAATATTTAGTGCATCTGATGAAGGTTGATACAGCCAATGTTGACCAGCTTGTTGAGCTGCTGTTAATCTGTAAATATGTTGAGCGTATAGCCGATCATGCTCAGAATGTCGCTGAGTGGGTCGTCTATTATATTCAAGGCCGCCACCGGCATGAATAGCGCTCGGCGCACGGTGCCGCTTCAGGCCGGAAATGGATGGGCTAGAGGTTATGACAAAACAACCGCTGATTTTTATTGTGGAAGACGATCAGATGATTGCTGAACTGCTCGCTTATAATTTGAAAGAGGCTGGTTACACCATCCGCATCTTCAATGAAGGCAACGAGCTGTTTCAAACCCTGGAGCAACAGCCGGCTTTGCTGCCGGATCTTTTTATCCTGGACCTGATGCTCCCCGGCATGGATGGCTTTGCTATCTGTAAAACCCTTAAGCAGGCGAACCGGTTTGATTTGATCCCTGTCCTGATGTTGACAGCACGCAGTTCAGAAGCCGACAAAGTGCGCGGACTTGAAAGCGGAGCTGATGATTATCTGACCAAACCGTTTGGCATGCGGGAACTGCAGGCAAGGGTCCAGGCCTTGCTGCGCCGCTATTACAAAACACTGGAGGTCATGAAGCAGGCAGCACCTGCCGAACCATCCGTTTTTACACCGGTAGGGCAAGTGTCCGTTTCAGCAGAGCCCGGTCAGCCGGTTGACAACGCTACTTCCCACGTCCTGCCGGGCTCAACCGGTGCATCGGCTGAGGATCAGAGCGGCCTTCATCGCTGCCGGGACTTGCTGCTTGATGATATCCGGCACCGGGTGTACAAAACAGGCCGGGAGATTGACATGACCCATCGTGAATATGAGTTGCTGAAATTTCTCATGATCAACCGGGGCATCGCCTTCAGCCGGGATGACCTGCTTGACCAGGTATGGGGCTTTGCTTACGGAGGCGAGACGCGGACTGTGGATGTTCATATCCGCCAGTTGCGCCGGAAACTGGAGGATGATCCCGGGGAGCCGGTGCTGATTGAGACCGTGCGTGGTCACGGTTATCGTTTTACCGATAAGGCTTAGTCAGAGGTGCAGGATGATCAAGAAAATCAACACCGTAACAGTAGCCGTGCTCCTGATTGCTGTCCTGATCACAGGTCTGGCCGCTTTCCAGACGATCAGCCGTTACAGCAGGGAAAGTGATCAGCTTTATTTACAGACGGCCGGCAAAACGATTCAGCAGCTGATTCTTGATGGACACGAGCCGGAAGCTGCTGCGATTCGGACGCAGACTATTTTCAATCAGGAGAGCATCCCCGTTCGTGTGACCATTATAACCGGAGATGGTCAGGTTCTCTATGATAATGAAGCTGACAGTGCCACGATGGACAACCACCTCTTCAGAGAGGAAATCGCCCTGGCTCTGCGTAGCCGGGACAGCGGGTTTGCGATAAGACGAAGTGATACACTGGATTTAGAAATGATTTATGTTGCCCGATATATCCCGGACCTGGATATGGTCGTGCGTACATCCATGCAGGTCTATCACAGCCGTCAAGCTCTGAACAGCATGGCTTTAACCATTTTGCTGGTCATGTTGATCACTTTCGCCGTCCTGATACTCCTTTCTTCACTGGTGACCCGACACCTGGCCCGTCCGCTCAAGCAGCTGACGGTTGCGGCGAGAGAAATGGCTGCAGGCCAGTACAGCAGCCGCATCCATCTTCTGGCACAAGATAACAGTGAAGTTGCCGTGCTTGGCGCTGCCTTCAACCGCATGGCTGAACAACTTGAACAGACCATCAACGATTTGGCAGACCGCAATGAGCGGCTTGATGTTATCTTCAATACCATAACCGACCCCCTGTTGGTTATCGGCCCCTCCAGCAGCGTGACATTTATGAACCGGCGGGCGAGAGAATTGTTTGGTCGCGACCTGGATCCAGATAAAGCTGTTTACCCCCTGGTATTCATCACACACAACCAGGCTTCAGAAGATCTGGTTGAAGAGGCAATCCGCGATAACCGCAGTGTCCATGCTGAGCTGCGCTTGAATACGGTCACCGGAAAAGCGACCTTTCAGGCCATTGCCACACCGATTCGTGCCTCGAACGCTGATAGTGCCATGATCACCCTGCATGATGTGACAGAGCTGGATAAAGTCCAGCAGATGCGCAGCGAGTTTGTCGCAAACGTGACGCACGAATTGAAAACCCCGCTGACATCGATCCGCGGTTTTGTCGAGACTCTGCGGGCTGGTGCTGTCCAGAAGCCTGAGGTCGCCGACCGTTTTCTTGAATTTATTGATCTTGAAGCGGAAAGACTTCATCAGTTGATCCATGACATCCTTGTTCTGTCAGAGATTGAACGCAATCAGCAGGAACAGAATTATCAGGATTTTGACCTGTTCACGCAAGTCGACGCCGTTCTTGTCTTGTTGGATGACGCGGCGGCTAATGCTCAAGTTGCCTTGCGTGCCGATGAACCAGATGCTCCGCTGATGGTCAAGGCGGACCCCGACCGGATCAAGCAGTTGTTGATCAACCTTGTGGATAACGCCATCAAATACAACCATCCTGGCGGATCGGTGCACATCCAGGCAGAACGCCAAGCAGATGATATGGTCCGGATCGCTGTGCAGGACACCGGCGATGGTATTGCCGCAGAGCATCTCGAACGTGTCTTTGAACGGTTTTACCGCATTGACAAAAGCAGGTCGCGTGAGTTGGGCGGAACCGGACTTGGCCTTTCGATCGTCAAACACATCGCCCAGCTCTACAGCGGTTATGCCAAAGTAAACAGCAAGCCGGGAGTAGGATCGGTTTTTGAGGTCTTTCTGAAAATATAGAGCATCAACATGGCTCAGGCAGGCGGTCCCGGACTGGGTGCGTGCCAGGCCGTTCAGTTCAGTCTGTTCCTGTGGTACAATAGGTCTGCGTCGGGATGTAATGATCGTCATCAATAAAAGCGACGCACCTATTGCCAGGAGGCTCTATGACCGTGGACCACTCGGATCTGAAACAGGAAACTCAGGATTGGGAGCAGTTTGTCAATGCATGCAAAACCTGCCGGCGTTGTGTGTTGAGCCAGAGCCGGCACCACACCGTCATCTGGCGCGGAGCTGTCAGCGCGCCGCTGATGATTATTGGCGAAGGACCCGGGGCTGATGAAGATGCCAGCGGTATTCCCTTTGTGGGTGCAGCAGGAAAACTTCTGGACCTGCTGCTGACAGCATATGATATCAAACCTGATATTTACCATATATGTAATATTGTCAAATGTCGGCCACCACAGAACAGGGTGCCCACGCCTGATGAGGCAAAGGCCTGCAGACCCCTCCTGGCCAGGCAGTTCCAGTTTGTCCAGCCCAAAGCCATTATACTGCTTGGCGCTACGGCTTATAAGTATTTTACCGGCGGCAGCGAAGGCATCAGCAAAATACGCGGCCAGTGGATCGAAAAAAACGGCTACTTCATCCTGCCGACTTATCACCCGGCCTACATTCTGCGTAACAACAATGAACGTGTCAGGTTGTGGGATGATATCGGTTTGGCCCGCCAAAAGCTGGAAGCGCTTGGATGCTTGGAACCGCTTGTCCATCAGCCAGACATGCCCCAGGGCAGGCATTAAACTGACCAGGATAGGACCAATACACGGCTGGATTACCAAACGGGTCCCTGCATGTCAACGGCATACCGGATCTGCCTTGACGGCAGTCATTGGACGTATGAACCACCAGGGGGAACAATGATCCCATGTATCTGGAGAATAATCAGGTAAAAAAATACCCTGTAAGGATGATCCTCGCCTGGTCAACGGTCGTTGTCTGGATGGGTTTTATTTTTGCTTTTTCCCATCAGCCCGCAGAACAGTCTGCCTTACTCAGCCAGCAGCTGGCAGACATGCTCATGCGATCGCTGAAAATACAGGCTGAAAGCGGGATGATCACTCAGCTTGACCAGGTTTTGCGGTCTCTGGCAGATGGTATCCTTTATTTGATTCTCAGCCTGCTGGTGAGTTGGGCTTTCAGTGAGAGCGGCATAGCCATTCTCAGCAACGCCTTGCTCAGCTTCATCGTTTGTGCGCTTTACGCTGCCTCAGATGAGCTGCATAAAGCCTTCATTCCCGGGCGGGAAGGTCACTGGTACCCTTACCTGATCAGCTTGGCCGGACTTGTTATGGGTATTGTGCTTTATCAACTGGTATCGACGCTGCGCTATTTGCGCCAGGATCTGGAAGTGAGGCGGGAAGAGGACTTGCGCCTGTAAAACCGGCCAATACACATTGACCGGCGTATCATCCAGTCCAGCGACAAAAGATGCGTAGGATGCGCCATTAAGGAACATCGTGATCCAGAGGGGGAAAACATGGAAAAGGTCATCATACCGCGACCGACTTATATCGTCATTGATGATGTCGGCTGGTGGCAGGGAACAGACGGCAGTGCCTGGGGAGAGCCCTACCGCACTGGACTAAAACGCAGGCACTGCGTGGCCGATTATGCGGCTTTGGACCAGTTGGCCCGCAAACTGGATATCCGGCCGCAGGTGGCTTTTGTTGCCGGTGAGTGGGATCGCCGCAACCTGTTGCGCCAGGTCCCCAACAGCAACTGGCAGCTTTCGGCATGGGATAACAGCAAAAATATGGGCAAACATCTGGATGAAGCGATGGAGGTTATCAACGCCGGGAACCTTTGCCTGGCCATTCATGGCCTATGCCATGAGTACTGGGATGAGCCGGGTCAACCTTCCCGCTGTGAATTTGGCTATGAACGCGATCTGGCGATCATCCGGCAGCATCTTGATGCCTACTTTGCCATTCTTGAAGACAATGGTTATAAAGGGCGGATACAAGCCTATGTGCCACCTGGCTTCCGTCATAAAGTGGGCTGGGAGACGGGATTGATGAAGCAATATGGTGCCCGTTATATGTCGACCACCTTCACCAACATGCAGACTGAGCAGCCGGCGGATCGCTGTATTGTTGAAGAGGGTGTCATCAACTGTGACCGGGTGGTTAACCCGATCAAATGGTATGAAGTCAATGCCATGCCGCCACAGGAAATTAACAAGGGCTTTTTTGGTTTGCATTGGCCTAATCTTCTGCACATCAATCCCGCAGAAAACAATGTGACAATCCAACGCTGGGTTGATCATTTCAACCGGTACCGGCAAATTTTCGGCATAATTCTGGCTCAAGATGAAGATGAAGGCCATCAGCAAGCCTATTATGAAAAATACGCGCACCTGTCTGTTGCTCCTGAAGGTGTACGGATCAGTTTTGATAGCCAGGACTGTGTGACGGACCGCGATCTTATCCTGCAAAGCACGCGCAGGCTTAAGGCCAGGGAAGTGCGTAAAACGGATTCGTTCTATGAGTACCAGATTGATCCAGTGGCAGAGACCTTTATCAGGTGGCTTGATCAGACAGACGGAGGTTGAAGGTACAGAAGAGACATGCTTCCCGTACCTCCAGGTCAGGCAATGGCTATTGTAAAACCACCGGAGCACCATGCAGCAAAGACCTTGCATTAGACCTTTTTCTGTGTTAATATCTTTCTTGCTGACAGAAAATGGTCTGCCCAATTGCCGGATTGTGTAATGGTAGCACTACTGACTCTGGATCAGTCTGTCTGGGTTCAAATCCTAGTCCGGCAGCCATAAAGAAACCGCTGAGGCTCTAAGCTTCCGGCGGTTTTTCTTTGCATTATTTTATGCGGGTTATCATGAATGGGTTTTATTTGAGGCTTGCTCAAGATTTTATATATGCAAAGCCATCTTCTCTGAGGTTGTTTTTTGCTGATTAATCATAGCATGGGTATTGATTATGGTTGATCAGTAATCGTCATTGGCTGCGCAGTTCTTTTTCAGACTAACAGGCATTTATTCAGCATAGCTGATTGATATTTTTCGATTATCAGGGTGCAGGGCAATCCAGGTGTTGCCAGGCAAGAGCACGATCTCTATGCCATTCTGATCGCGATAGATGGTCGGTTTATCGTAGCTTGACCGTTCCCAGGAGCCCGTGATGTGTTTGCCGCCAATGAAAAAATCAGCCGTACCCTGGCCCAGCAGGTCACACAGCCAGCGCCCCAGCGTTTCGTTGCCGTGATAGAAATAATTGTACTGAACAATCAGATTCTGCACAGATATTGCCTTTTGTGTGTCTGCATCAATAAACGGTTTGCTGCCTGAATATCTCAACAGCTGGTCACTTGCAGCGTCATACCGGTAAATCACTTCACCTATATAAAATGGCAGGATAACTGTGCTGACAGTCTTGCCGGCATATTCAACATCTTCTGCAAAAGTAAAGGTGCGGCTCTGTGATTCGCTTTGCATTAACTGCTGGCACTTGGCAGGACTGACATAGGCGTTATGCGGGGCGGCTCTTTCATCGATGCGCCAGTAATACCTGGCATAAGTCCCCTTGGTGATATCAATGCGCGTGTCGATGTGAGCCGCAGCATCTGTATAGACATTGGATAAGCCGCTTTGAGGACCGCCGGCATGTACAAAGGCGCTGTCCCATTCTTGCTGCATTCGGACAAAGTAAAGTCGCGTCGAGCGTACGGGCCCAACATTTTGAGGCATATCGTCGTTGTATATGCAAAAAAAGCGGGTGCAGCCTTCGACGGGTGCTTCATAAACGATATCAGCCACCTGAAGTCCTGTTTGCGGCCGCGCGGCTGTGCTGTTTTCGATCATGACACCGACCGGCATGAAAGGAACCTGCTCATCGATGATCAAGCCAGTCGTGCGTGATCTCAGTTCAAGGACTGGTGTCGGTTCCGGTGTGAGAGAAGGGCAAGAC
>JAAYLM010000460.1 GCA_012521915.1 Oscillospiraceae bacterium
GAATACCTCAGGCGTTTCAGAATGGCTGGTCTGGTCAGACGGCGATAAGAGTTTTTCAGAGAACGAGGCATCAGCCTTGACAATTTTTTTACTACGTTGGATGCAATATGAGCACTCATATTTTGTTATCCTCTTTTTGCACGGTCTGTTCAACAGCAGAAACAAAGCGATCCATATCTGTGCCGAATGATACCCGGTAACAACGTACCGTGTTTAAAAAATCCGTAAACAACTCAAATTGCCCTTTTTGTTGCACCTGATCAAATATGCTGATTGAAACCGGCAGCAGCTCGGGAATGACATCAAGCGAGACTGCAGACTGTATCCTTGTATCATGTTGTCCGGATTGGCTGAGAATAAACAGATGACTTATCTTCACCGGTTGCTTGATAGGATGCGGATTAATCTGGCTGAGTCGATACACGTGGTCTGCGTCGCAAAATAACCCTCTGGACTGCCGATGTCGAAAAAAGCGATTCTGGGCAACAGGAGAAATTTTTATCCAGTCCATCATAGAATAAGCAAAAAACTCATCCTTCTCTTTTTTTATAAAAGTATATTCATCCGTTAAAGCAACATGACCACCATCCACCAAGGCCATTGTTGCGGTGGATTTGCCCCGGCCGCTCAAACCCGTAATCAGGATGCCATGTCCGCAAACAGACAATGTTGCCGCATGAAGGAAATGATATGCAAAACAGCTGACCATACGTGTTAGCGGCTGTATGATAAAGAAAATAAAAGGCACCAAATCGTCCGGTCGCACTTCCGACACAAAGCTACTTGCTATCGTTCTGGATACATAATTAACAGCAATACCGCCAAATCCCGGGAATCGTATCCATCTGACTTGTACGTCCTGTTGATAGACCTGAATACCACGATCACCGGCCCGATCAGGCTTAATCTCATACAGCAATTTTACTGAAGATGGCATAGGTGCGAAAAAAACATCAAGATTCGCTTTTTCCTGAAAGCAGATTGTTATATTCTGTTCTGAAGGATGATCTGTCGGCCGGAAGTGTGTCAAACGTCTCATCATGGCGTGGCAATCGTTTGATCGGGTCACTAAGGTCAACGAAAAATCAGAAAACGAGTAGTATACGGGTTGTATGAATTCTGTTTCTGACTGTTTATGCATCCCGCTACTCCTTGCTTCCTGCCTTCTTCGGACCTGATCTTCTGCTTACTGGTAAAGGTTATAAAACCAGATTGTGTTCATCAGCCTTGCCTGGTTAAGTGATGCTGACAATCATCCACTTGTCATAATGATATATTGACTTAGCTGGTCAGGATCTTCAAGAAAAGGTTCACCGCATATTTCGATCCAGGCGTGTCCGAATAAATGGTTTGAATGCATTTTGGCGCCAATAACAGCCTTAGCTGCCACCCCTGAGCGCAAAGCACTTTCTAGCACAACATAAGCTCTAACCAGACACGGCTTCTCCTGGCGCATTATTTTAATCAGCCAAAAATTGGCAATACGGCGAATCTTGATCAGTCTGCTTATCTGCTTATCGAATTGCTCCTTATCAGAGGTGCTTATCATTTTTTCGGAATCCAGACGGATTCTGCTTATGATCTGCTCAGGAGGCAGTTGTTTTTTTTGCACGACCCAGAGGTAATATAAAACCCGGATCAGTATACTGCCCAGCAAGGTGAAATCACGTGGCAGACTGAAGCCGTTAACCATCATTTTCCAGATTCTGTTTGGTCAATTAAAATTGATTTTGCCAGCATTTTTGCTGCCAATTCATCAATATCTGCCCTGAGGACAGACGCCTCAACATCATATAGGGTTAACATGGTTCTGATGATCTCATCATATTCAATGTTATTCTGTAGCAGCCGTATAAAATCGGTACCCACTTGATTCAAACCAAAATAGTCACCGGTCTTGCTGTTTAACAGGACCATGTTGTCTGCGACCTGACGAATGACAAAGTCCTGATTGATTTTCAATTTTTTCAAGTTTCGTCCCTCCTAATGCATAAAAAGCGGCTACCATGACGCTGGATTTCTTATATTCACCTATAACATATCTTTAGCAGGACAAGCATTGACGAATACTTTGATATTATTATATTATATTATCAAGGTGGTTTAGACAATGACTGGATTTTCAGGAGGTTCTGCTATGAAAGTCGTTTACAACAAACCTGAACTGATTGAATTCGGCAATTTGAATCAGATCACTCGCGCTGCAGACGCAAGTATGCCCATAGGTGTCTAGGCAAGCATGAACCTATCTTATTTATCGCTGTATGGATTTGGTTTGCCGTCTTTTCAACCTATGTGGCATGATTTCCCAAGAAAGCTGGTGTCGTATCATGAAACCCTATCAAAAACCCGAACTGGTCGATTTTGGCAATTTAAATCAGATAACAAGTGGTATGGTTCCGAACCCTAGTGGACCTTTAGGCTAATTGTCATCATAACATCATTATTTGATGGCCCAAAGTAAAAAGCCTGGAGCTTCTGTTTCAGGTTTTCTTTTTTACATATAAATCCCTCAGCTTGTCCGATCGTCGTATCGAATCGTTTCAATAACACGCAGTTGTCGCTGCGCGTTATTGGGGCGGCAAGATTATTGCATGATGTTCTTGTTTGATACGTTCCGGACCCGGTCTTGTGTGTCTGCAGCTAAGTTGTCTCAAATCAAATATCCCACTCGATAACGATCATGCCCTCAGCTTCGAGCCTGGCTTCCAGGCGTGAGCCGTCGTCGGTTTCGCACAGGATTGGCTCGTCGTTCGTTTCCCTGTGGATCCAACGGCAATCGGACGCGATCCGGGGCAGTTCGACGGTGCATCCAGCTTCCTTGTCTGAGGTATTGATCACGAAAAGGACCTGCCGGTCGCTCTCTTTGTCCCGCCACAAGCCGGCTCTCACCGGAGGCATGGCGAAAACCTGCCAGGCAGGCGGCCGACCCATACCGGCAAATGAAGGTATGTCCGGGATATCGGATCTAACCCGGGGCGGGCGGTGCGGCAAACCGAGGTTGAACAGCTCCCTGTAATGCCAGCGCAGCCGGACCATTTTCCTGAGGAATGGGAACTTTTGCCTGTCGGTGACGACATCGGCATTGATCCAGCCGATCTGCTGGCCGAACAACAGCTGTTCGGCGATATGGAACTTGCAGTAGGGTATGTCTTTTTTTTTGTAGCCGTTGATGTTCCGGCCTAGCATCGCCACGCGCCCGGCGTAGATCAACGGGAATGCGGGAACCTGATCCGGCTCGATCCACTGCCAGGTCAAGTAGCCGTCAAAGGACGCTGCATGCGGTTCGGCATTGCATTCAGTCGTGAAGGCGCGGTCGGCCGGCGTGGTGCGCTTGAGCTCACGCATCAGGGTCTGGTAACTGCGGTTCCACCAGTTACCGCCGCCCGGCAGATGGTTATGGCCGGGATCACAGCAGAGTGCCTGAGCTGCCGCAGCGACCTGGTCGATATAGATCGCTTTGACTCCGATTTCATTGAACAGGCGATCTGTGACCGACTGGAGCTCACGTGTCCAGAACCAGGTCGAGGGGCACATCACAGCCAATTGGCACAAGCGACCGTCCGGCTCGTGCGAGGCGTAGCTTTCAGTCATGACCGAACCATTCAGGTTTTTGGCCGTGTGCGGCAGCGCTTCGCTGGAAAAGCGGAAGTCCTGGTCGCGCTTATCCAGCGTGTCCCACAAACGGCCGTTGATGTAGGGCATGACATGAACATTGTTAGCCTGCAATTCCACGACACCGTCGGCAAAGCCGGGCTCAACCGGAAAATAATGCGGAAAATCGTTGTTAAAGGGAATATGGTGCCAGTTGTAAACGTGGTAGCCTATCGGGACACCCAGTTCTTTTTGCAGCCGGATGGCCAGCTCGATCCAGTCGCGCGATCCCGGCGGGGTTGCCGGCCGGATGCTGACCGGGATCGGTTCCTTTTCCGGGTTGCCGTTGGGCAGCCAGTCCATGATCCAGAAGGGCAGGTTCTGGAACCAGTCTGGTGAGTCCGGACGGCCTTGCAGTGACGGTCCAGGCAGCCAGTGGGCCTGCCCATGGACAAATTTCCGGTATAACAAAGCTGCGTCGTACCAGTCGCCGCTGAACAGCTGCCAAACGAGGTGTCCGGGCAGTCTGAAGCTGTTGGCACCACGCCCGATGCCTTCTCCCGGACAGGTCATGCGGATGCGGCCGGACGCACTGCCCGCCAGTGTCGTGCTGGACAGGTCCTTTCGGCAGCCGTCAGGATCGTGCGCGCCGCAATAGAAGCCGTTCAACCCAGACCGTTCCGGCTGCCAAAGCGCATACCAGGGCATGGACAGCGTGTCCGCCGGATAAATGGCGGCCAGATGGCTGCTGTGGCGGACAGCGTTGCGCAGCAGCACTCCGGAGGCTTTGGGCAGGAACAGATCCCAGCGTTCTTTACTGAAAGCAAGCAGTGGAAAATCACAGGACAGGATGCTCAGGCCAGGGTTCTGGTTGAGCACGTCGACCTGCCATTCGATCCGGTTTAGCTCAGGCCGTGCCAACGCTGTCAGCTGTAAGGTCAAATGATCGGCCGGCCGGTTGTTGATCAGGGGCCGGGCTAAAGAAAAAACCCAGCAATCCGCCTGGTGTTCGAGTAATACGCTCTGCCAGCCTTGCGCCGAGGTCAGCTGGCTGACCTGGTTCGTTTTCAGATCCATTACCTGCAGCGTGATCAGCGACTGGGGCGATCCCTGCTCGTAAACCGGCAGTGCGCCTCCGATCCGTGCCAGAAGCAGACCGTGATCACGCCAGTCAAGCCGGACATTCAACTCGCCAGCTTGGATATCAATTGATCGGGCTGAATCGGAGTCTGATTTTTGCGGTAGCAGAACATTAAGATCGTGTTTGAGCAGCCGGTCACGCTGTTCCAGGA
>JAAYLM010000461.1 GCA_012521915.1 Oscillospiraceae bacterium
ATATCTGCCAGCATGTCAGAAAAATATATATCGAATTTATATATTATTTTTAATATAATAGATCAAATAATTCAAATTAACCCAGCCCTCCTGACGAAGCCGTTTATTTGCGGTATGATAAGCATAGATCCATCTATCGAAGCAATACAGCTGTCCCGATAAGGGAAGCAGACTGGAGGTTCAGATGCAGCAACGGACATATGGCCGGACAAATGAAAAATTGTCAGTTATTGGCTTCGCCGGCATTATCGTCATGAATGAAACCCAGGCGGACGCCAGCCGCTATGTCGCGGAAGCCATCGATGAGGGTGTTAATTACTTTGATGTGGCGCCGTCCTATGGAAATGCCCAGGAACGGCTGGGACCGGCTCTGGCAGGAAAACGGCATCAAGTGTTTCTGGCTTGTAAAACAGAGGAACGGACGCGCAGCAAAGCCAATGAAGCTCTTGAGCAGTCACTGAAAACATTGCAGACCGACCATTTTGACCTGTATCAGCTTCATGGCATGACCACCATGGACGATGTTGAACAAGCCTTTGGACCACAGGGGGCCATGGAGGTCCTCGTACAGGCGCAGCAGGAAGGCAAAATCCGATATCTTGGTTTTTCAGCCCACTCAGATATGGCTGCCCTGGCCTGCCTCGAACGTTTTCCGTTCGATTCTGTTCTTTTCCCGCTCAACTGGATGACCTACCTGCGTGAAGGGTTTGGCAAGCCTTTGGTGGAAAAAGCCAGACATGACCAGATTACGCTTCTGGCACTTAAAGCCATGGCTTGCTGCGCCTGGCCTGAATCGCTGAAAAAAGAAGACAGACCCTACTCCAAATGTTGGTACCAGCCGCTTGATGATCTCGATCGCGCCGCCCTGGCTTTACGCTTCACGCTCTCACTTCCGGTAACAGCGGCTGTCACCCCAGGAGACATTCGCCTGTTTCGGTTAGCGCTTCAGGCAGTGCAACAGCTGCAGCCTGTTACAGATGATGACATCAGATTGCTGAAAAGCTGGCAGACCGACAGTCAACCAATCTTCAGAACCTGAAAAGTGCCCACAGGTGCCGATTCGACGTGACCGGCGGGACATCAGAGCCTGCCGGTCTTTTCTGAGCACGACTGATGAGGATAGTGTGATAAAATATATTCGTATACTTTACAGAACGTTTCAAGAATGAAAGGAAAGATATGTCATTAAGAACATTTGAAGAGCTGAACTTGTCGACACCTGTTCTGGAAGCGATCCGGCTTATGGGCTTCAGTGAACCGACATCCATACAGGAACAAACCATTCCGGTTATGATGAACTGGCGTGATATCATCGCCAAAGCACCGACCGGAACGGGAAAAACCGGCGCGTTCGGCATCCCTATCATTGAACATCTTGAAATGGATGAACCAGGTGTTCAGGCACTCATTCTGGCACCGACACGGGAATTGGCACTGCAGATAACAGGTGATCTGCAGCAGATGGCCGCCACTCAGGTAATGATCCGCATCACCACCCTATACGGTGGCCAGCCTATAGACCTTCAACTAAAAGACCTGCGTCAGAAACCTCAGATTGTCGTAGCCACACCGGGACGTCTGATTGATCATCTGAGGCGACGCACCATCAGGCTTGATCATGTGAAAACAGTTGTACTGGATGAAGCAGACCGCATGCTTGACATGGGCTTCATCCACGATGTCCGTCGCATCCTCGACCGCATGCCCCGCGTCTGGCAGATCGCCATGTTCTCCGCAACACTTTCGCGTGCCGTCATGGATATTTCCTGGATCTATCAACGTGAAGTGGTTGAGTTGACGGTTGAAGCGATTGAAGAGGACAGACCCCATATCACTCAGTACGCCGTAGAGGCCAGTGGTCAGCAAAGGATTGATATCATTCATCGACTCGTCGATGAAAAAAAATACAAGAAGGTCCTGGTCTTCTGCAACACAAAACAAATGGTGCGAACCGTCACACAGCAGCTGCAGGCTAGCGGCAGCCGTGTCGACTGCATACATGGTGATTTGCGACAGTCACAGCGCGAACGGGTTATCAAGGCTTTCCGTACCGGCCGTCTGACGATCCTTGTGGCTACCGATGTCGCTTCACGAGGACTCGATATTGAGGAAGTCGACGCTGTCTTCAATTACGAAATACCAGAAGAAAATGAACACTACATCCACCGCATCGGGCGAACAGGAAGAGCTCAGAAAAAAGGCGTTTCCTACACTTTCACCAACAAGCTTTCCCGGCCGCAGCTGGACGAAATTATCCGTCTGACCGGTTCGGAGATTGAGGATCTGGTCGTGGAGCCAACAAAAGGCTGAAGGATAAATAGCGGCAGGCACAGATCAGGACAGCTGAAAATACAACTGTTGAAAAACAAAAGGCCTTGACCTGGCTTTTTTGTTATTTTGAGCTTATCTGCTATATCGTTGCGTGATGATGCTGCTCAACTGGTCAGCCCTTGATCCGATCCACTGCTGATCTTCACCTTCCAGCATGATCCTGATTAGCGGTTCGGTGCCTGAAGCCCTGACCAGGACCCGCCCCCTGCCGTTCAGCTGCTGTTCAATCACAGAGATCATATCCACCACTTCAGGATCCCGCAGTGCTGCCTCTTTATTGCTATTGGGCACACGGGCATTGAGCTGAACCTGGGGAAACACTTTCATGACCTTACGGGCTTCGCTGAGCGGTATCATCGCGGCATCAGCCCGTAAAGACCGCAACAGGCGTAAAGCACTGAGAAGTCCATCGCCGGTTGTCGCATGTTCAAGCAGGATCATATGACCGGACTGTTCACCACCCAGGGTGTAGCCACGTTGCAGCATTTCTTCCAGAACATAGCGGTCGCCGACTTTTGTTTTGACCAGACTCAGGCTGTTCTTCCTGGCCATGACATCGAGCCCCAGATTGCTCATGACCGTAACCACAAAAGTGTCTTGACGCAGCTGGCCTTCTTTTTTCATGTCCTTTGCCAAAATGGCCAACAGGACATCGCCGTCAGCGATCACACCTTTTTCATCAACTGCCAGCATACGGTCAGCATCTCCATCAAAAGCAAAACCAAGCTGACAACCCGTGTTGGTGACCAGGGCGCACAAGTGCTCGGGATGCATGGATCCACATGCATCGTTGATGTTTATCCCGTCAGGGTCCGTACCCATCGTAACCACTTCTGCTCCAAGATCCCTGAATAAACCAGGTGCGACCAGAGAACTGGCCCCGTGCGCACAGTCAAGCGCGATACGCAGGCCACCAAGATCCAGACCCAGTCGACTTTTCAGATGTTCAGTATAGTCACGCCTTGCATCCTGCTGGTCCAGGCGCCGGCCGATAGAAGAACCGGTAGGTCTCAGAACGCTTTTCTCATCATAAGCATCCATTAAAGTTTCTATACGGTCTTCAATTTCATCAGGCAATTTATAACCATCACGGTTGAAATATTTGATACCGTTGAAAAGGTAGGCATTGTGTGAAGCTGAAATCATGACGCCGGCATCACAACCGTATTTTTTTGTCAGGAAGGCGATACCTGGGGTAGGCAGAATACCGGTAACCAGAACGTCAGCGCCTGCAGAGCAGATGCCAGCAATCAATGCCGCTTCCAGCATGCCGCAGGATATACGCCCGTCCTGACCAACCAGTATGACCGGTTTATGCTGGCATTCACCCGCCAGAACCCTGGCACCTGCCCAGCCAAGACGAAAAGTCAGGTCAGGCGTCAGTTCCGTATTCGCGACACCGCGAACACCATCCGTGCCAAATAAACGTGCCATAAACACTCCTTCATCCTACAGGCATTCATGCCTTCTAACCATTTGTTGTTTCATGTGATTGAATGAATGAATTTATTATAGCATCTGGTGATTTAAATGATATTTCATTCATATCACCGTGCGACACACATATTTGTCACATTTTGGCAATGTAGTTGTCATATAGCAAGAGCAATGCGGTTTTTTACAATCCCGGTTCATTTGCTTCTGGGTAATGGCCTATTGTTTATCACGAACCGAAACCGTTACGTTGGCCGGGGATTTGTATGTCGTACGAAGATGCATCAAGCTGCCCGTGTCAATTTGAACCTCAAGCCGCACCAGTCCGCTGCTTTCTACCTGCGCAAAATCAATATAAGCATTAACTTCAGAGCTGTTAAGGGCTGTTATGGTTTTCCTGCGGCCCATTAAAGTGACCTGAACGCTCTGCAGTGGGTACTGCACTTCGAAACCACGTTCTTCAGCATCTGTAATGCCAGTGTAGTTCAGCGGTACTGTAAAGGTCCTTGTTTCAATCGGATTGATGGTAACTTGAACATAAAGCCAGAGGACAATGGCGATTGCCAGAGAAGAAGCAATCAGCAAAATGCGCTGTTTGCGAAAAAAAGGCTTTCGCTTAGGGGCTTTCTGCGGTTTGCCCGCCGTTTCTTCCTCAGGCAGGCTCAAGTCTGGTTGCTCAGGAGTATCATCAGCCATGGCAGTTCCATCCGGCTCCCGGGCTTTCTGACGCCGTCCGCTGCGAAAGATGCTGCCCACAAAACTTCCGGGCGATCGTGTCACACCCAGTAGTTTATGCAGCAAGGTGCGTAGCGCATCGCCATTATCCAGCATATAAAGCCTGCCTTCTAAAGCAAGGCTGATGCTGCCGCGCTCTTCAGAAACAACTACTGCGATTGCATCGCCCATTTCGCTGGCACCGACAGCTGCACGGTGACGTGTCCCATAATCGCGTCGGAGATGATAATTGTCTGAAAGCGGGACATGGACGCGTGCCGCAGCCAGTCGCCCCTCCCTCACCAGCACAGCACCGTCGTGCAGAGGAGAGCCTTTATAAAAAATCTGCAACAGCATCGTCGCTGAAACAGCCGCATCAAGCTGAACGACATTCTCCTGACCGGCCAGATCACCGAGGCGCGTCTGACGTTCTATGATAATGAGCGCACCGGTCCTGGTTTCAGCCATTTTTTCACAAGCGCGGACAATGGCCTCAATGGTGTTGTGAATGGATCCGGATGTCTTGCTTTTTTCTTCAGGAGCGATGGCGGAGGAAAGAACATTGAAACTGCTGCGCCCGACAGTTTCCAAGGCCCGGCGCAATTCGGGCTGAAATATGACCACAAAAGCGATGGCCAGAACGGAGATGGTATTGTTAAGCAGAAAGCCCACAGTGTTCAATCCGGCTAGGCTGCAGACAACCGCGAAAGCCAGGATAAGGATCAAGCCTTTGAGCAGTTGCCAGGCCCGGGAATCGCGCAACAATTTGAGCACATAGTAAACCACCAGAGAAGTGGCAAGAATATCCCCAACAGCAATGATAATGTCAAGTGGCCCGCCAAAAAACAAAAGGCCACTTGTAAAATCCTGAAACAAGCTTCGCAGAAATTGTCCCAGGTCGGTCATGATATCACTGTAACCTGTTATTTGCACACGCCAGATCCCCTCTTGATTCTGCCTTCTCCTGTTCTCATCATAGGG
>JAAYLM010000462.1 GCA_012521915.1 Oscillospiraceae bacterium
CTGCTGCCGTAGGTGCTGCTGCCGTAGGCGCTGCTGCCGTAGGCGCTGCTGCCGTAGGTGCTGCTGCCGTAGGCGCTGCTGCCGTAGGCGCTGCTGCCGTAGGTGCTGCTGCCGTAGGCGCTGCTGCCGTAGGTGCCGCTGCAGTTGGTGCTGCTGCAGTTGGTACTACCGTGGGTGCTGCTGTTGGCGCTGTCTCTGTTGGCGTCGGGGCAGGTGTAATCAAGGGGCCACGCTTGTAGATGCCCTGGATCGGACGATAGCGGCTTTCGGCTAAGACGGTTCTCTTGATTTCTTTACCATCTTTCATCCAGACCTTGTAGGAAGTCGCCAGCTGACCGATCCGCTCTTCCCGTACAACCACCACTTCACCTGGTTTCAATGAATTGTCCAGTTCTTCGATCGGTTCTTTGACATCAATGTAGCCGTTGTGCTTGGTGGTCAGTTTGATGCTGACACCAGCTTCCAATGGACGTCCATAAACCTGGAAAACGATTTCCGGTTTGCTATACCAGGCAACGATGGCAATCGGTTGATCGGTGTTGTTGCGGAATTTAAAATCAGCGCCCCCCCAGTTGACTGTAGCGTCAAGACCAACTTCGGTATAGGTACTGGGCCATGAGTGAGGGTAACGCTCAACAATCTGCAGATCCGCTTTGGCAACGGCCTGATAGAGGGTGGTGTTGGGCTGACAGATGCCACCGCCATATATATCTTCTTCGAGTATGCCGTTTACAATGCCGCCAGCCGGTTTAAAACCGCGGCTAGCAGTCCTCTCACCAATGTAACCGTTAAAAGAAAACTGCTGGCCGGGATTAAGCACCATCCCGTTCAGCTTTTCGCAGATCAGACGGATATTCGTGTCCCTGTTCGGGTTATATGCATTCGCATATGTTTTAGCTTCAGATATTTTTACCAGATTGGCGGCGAACTGATCAACAGACAAACCGGTTGTCACTTTATTGCCCTGAAGCGGAACAGTTGTCCCAAAACGGCCGGCATTTAATTGTTGGCGTGCCATGGAAAAACCGGATTCGATATCCAGTTTGAACCCCGGTACCGCTTCACTGATGGTGAATTTTTTGCTGCTTGTGTTAAAGCCGGTTGCCTTTGGCCCGACAGGCTCAAGATCAACTTCGGCAGCGATCTGCTCCAGTTTTTCTTTTAGTTTGCTCTCACTCCACGCCAGACTTGTCTGCAGACGCAGCGGGCTGTCTTTGAGCGCCTGGATAGCCTCAAGCTGCTCCAGATCATCTTGCTTGTCTTTCCCAACTGAAACAGGTCGCCCAGCCTGCCAGGCCTCCTGTAAAACAGTTTGCCAGTCCGTAGCCATGCCGATATCTGCCGCAGTCAGCGTCCAGGTTTTATCGCCCAGAGTCAGGATAATCGCTTTGCTATTCGTCAATTCAGTTTGTTTCTCTGACAGAAGTGTACTGGCCTCATCAAGGGTCATGCCAGCCAGATGTTGGTCATCGATCCAGATTCCGTCATAGAAGATATCCTGCAGAAGTGTTTCCTGGATACGTCTCCACTCTACATCCTCTGTTTCTGTTGTTGTCTGCGACATTTCGGTCGAAGCAGTCAAGTCGCTCTGTGATGAATCGATCGGATCTGTCGGGCCGCCCTTGCACCCTGTAAATCCAAAAGAGAGAATGAGGAGTAAAGTAACCAGAATCATCCAGATCCTGTCTTTTGCGCTGAGTGAAAACCTGACTTTTGCCATTGTTTCGTCACCTTTCAATTTCAGATGCCCTTTTGCCATACATCAGTTGATGATGCGGCGTATGGATATGATCGGGTTACGGCTGAAGTTGACAGTTGACTCAACGACACGTCCCCGAGAATAGGAGGCATGGATATACTGCCCATTACCAATATAGATACCGACATGGTCGCAGACACCTTTTGGTGAACTCCAGTCAAAGCAGATAATATCACCAATTCTTATGTTGTCTTTAGACACACTCTTGCCTGCTTTTGCCTGATCACGAGCTGTTCGTGGCAGTGTAACACTGAAGATTTCCTTATAGATATAGGTGGTCAGCCCGGAACAATCCAGCCCTGAAGGACTTGCTCCACCGTATACATAACGTACACCAAGCAGTGATTTGGCAAGGGATACAACCTGCTTTTGCTGCGCGGCTGTCATTCCGGACGACGTGTCACTGGATTCTATCGGTTTGGGTGTCGCGGTCGGTTCCGGCTTTGCTGTTGGCTTAGGTGTCGCGGTCGGTTCCGGCTTTGC
>JAAYLM010000463.1 GCA_012521915.1 Oscillospiraceae bacterium
ATACAATACTATCCGTGCAATATAAAATGCGACAAGTACAAATAGATTTAAAAACAACACAGCCCCAAAACCATACTTTTTTGTGTTAATCCGCACTAAAAGGTGTGACAATATATAAAATTGTGACAGGAGAAGTATAAAATAATATGGTGTCGACGCACCTCCTGTAAAGAGTTTGAATAATACAGCCTTTGCGCATATCTTTCCTGATATTATCCCAGAAGTTAAAATGATAAGAAACGACCAGAAAAAATATGGAATCAAGATTCGCTTAAGCCTCGATTGGGTTACTTTTATATAATTGTTTCGGCTAATTTCTTTTTTGGCAACAAAGTATCCAGATATAAAAAGGAATGCTGGAACTGAGAAATTCATAGATTGTCTTAGATGTAATCGCCACTACTTCATCTGACAAACAATAGTATTCTGTTCAATTGTTGACTGTAAGCTGTCGTCCAGTTTTTTTGCTTTTGCCAATGGTAATGAATCTTCAAACGTTACCATGGGCGTTTTGCCGTAACAATATCTTCCGCTGTGCGTTCGCTCGTTGTTATACCAGTCCATCCAATTATCCAGATCGGCCTGCAATTCGTCAATACTCTTGTATAATTTTTTACGAAACGCGACGGCGTAAAACTCACTCTGCATCGTTTTATGAAACCGCTCACAGATGCCGTTGGTCTGTGGATGACGAGCTTTCGTCCGGCTGTGATCGATGTCTTCCAGCGTCAAATACAACTGGTATTCATGATGTTCCCGTTTGCCGCAATATTCGGTGCCGCGGTCCGTCAGCATCCGCAGCAGCGGTATCTCATGCTGTTCAAAGAAAGGAACGACCCGATCATTCAGGATTTCCGCAGCGACCAACGCATTCTTACGGTCGTACAGTTTGGCAAACGCCACCCGGGTATAGGTGTCGATGACCGTCTGCTGATAGATGCGGCCAACGCCTTTGATGTTGCCTACGTAATACGTATCCTGAGCCACCAGATAGCCTGGATGTTCGGTTTCGATCTCACCGTGGGCTTCTTTTTCCTCTTTGGCTCGTTCCAGGGCAGCCACCTGACTTTCGGTGAGCACCCCGCCGTCCTGGGCAACCCTGGCTTCCAGGGCCTTCAGGCGGAGCTTGAACGTTTGCAGGTCATGCCGCAGCCAGATACTGCGGACGCCGCCGGGGGACACCAAAAGCCCCTTCTTTTTCAGCTCGTTGGACACCCGAAGCTGGCCATAGGCCGGCCGTTCAAATGCCATTTCCAGCACCGCCTTTTCAACGTCGGGATCGACCCGGTTTTTCAGGCACGGTTTCTTCCGGCTGATCTCCTGCAAGGCGGTTTCTCCGCCCGTCTCGTAAAGCTGCTGGAAGCGATAGAATGAGTCGCGTGAGTAGCCCAGCACTTTACACGCCTGTGAGACGTTTCCGAGGTGTTTGGCCAGTTCCAGCAGGCCGACTTTGTTCTTAATGATTTTCTGATCGGTGGTCATTGTCTGACACTCCTTTCGTTGGATTTGCGACCGCGTAACTCCACTTCGGCTGCGCCTTCGCTCCGTTACGCGGTCATCTTACCATACTTCTTTCAGTTAGTGTCAGATAAAGTCTTAACTATTACATATAAGCCGAGTTGTTTTTGGGCACTTATCTGTTTTTTAACTTTTTTGGGATACATATGTTATGCAATTTGGAAAATCACAGTATTTGTGATCAATATCAAAACCTGAACGAGTTAATAAGCCTTCGATAATCCAATCAAAGGTGCTGTATTCCTCTCGGATATGGACAATAGTTTCCTTAGCAATATCTTTGTCAGCTTTTTCAGCCATAGCATTTATC
>JAAYLM010000464.1 GCA_012521915.1 Oscillospiraceae bacterium
GAACGTGGATATCCGCTAACCTGCAAAACATGACATCGTCCATCTGATGGTTGCAGGAAGTTGGCATGGAAACGAAAGAAAGATTAGAATAGCCTTTTATCATGCCAGCCTAACCTTAGCAGGGGCCAAATCGTTCGCGCATCGTCCAACCTGGATAACCGACCTAAAGATCATGATAAGCGGCTATCCTAAATCTGACGTGGCGGTAGAGCAGACCATGATTCGCCAGCAGGACAGCCGCTTGATCACCAGACTGGAAAACAAACGTTTTGCCATCGCTTCATTGATGCTAAAAATATCATATCCGATGGACAAACGACTAGATGAGCGGTATACTTGACTTGTCGGCAACTGCCGGCCCGGCTGGTTAAACCAGTTAAAACGGAATATCTATCTGATGTCATGGATGCGATGAATGCCTGGCTGTATCTGGACGCTTGGCCAGACAGGAGCAAATAGCGTAACCGACCTGCTTTTCAGGTCGGTTTTTGTTTTGCAGGGATTGTTGGCCGGAACCCATCACAACCATGACTTCAGGGAACGACATCGAGGTGAGCTTTTCGGCTCATTTTATTGAGGCAAATTTGAAAGGGGACATGAACATGACCAAGCTGAATGTGATCGAAGGTATCGGCCCGACCTACGAAGCCAAACTGGTGGAAGCGGGTGTCAAGAGCATCGAGGAACTGCTGGAAAAAGGCGCGACCAAGGAAGGACGGGCAGCCCTGGCCGAAAAGACAGAAATTTCGGACAAGCTCGTGCTGCGCTGGATCAACCATGCGGACCTGATGCGCATCAAGGGCGTTCGCGGCGAGTATTCCGAACTGCTGGAAGCATCCGGCGTCGATACAATCCCGGAATTGGCCCAACGCAAGGCGGCCAATCTTTACGCCAAAATGGTCACGGTCAATGAGGAAAAGAAACTCGTGCGCAAACTGCCCACCGAAGCACAGGTTACCAACTGGGTGGAACAAGCCAAGGCGCTGGGACGCATCATCAAGTACTAAGGGACTGTTAAGAAATGAGTTGCTCTTATCTCCGAGAGATTGACAAGTCTGGTTAATCTCTCGGAGAATCTGTCGTACAACTTATTGATGTACAGTCGCTAAGGAACTGCTTAATAATAAACCTTACAATATGCTATTGTCATAGATTGTTTGGAGAGATGGGATAGTTCCATTCCCCATGGAGTTCGTTTTTGCTTAAATTCACTTTTGGAGTTCCTCATCTGTTACTTCGATTCCTTTTTTGTACTCGCCATAGGCTACAACACATTTGACTTTCGGGCCAGTCTCGGTTGTCGTTGCACCAATTAAATTTACGATTACCGCCAGGCTGATAAGGGGTTTTCCTCTCCAATTTTTGCTCATGAACGAGAACATTCTGTGTTCGATCTTGTTCCACTTGCTCGTACCTGAAGGAAAATGTGATACTTTCAATGTTAAACCCAACTCGTTTGACAGGTTCTGCAACTTTACTTTCCACAGTTTGACGCGAAGGCCATTACGCCCGCCGGAATCTGCAGTTATGTAGATGCGTTCTGCCTGCGGATAGGCTTTCCGCCCCATCTCATACCACCACTTTTTGATACTCTCTACCGCAAACTCTGCCGTATCACTGCAAATACCAACATTCACAAAGCCGGCATTCTCATGATGTCATAGATCCCGTACGGGGTTGCGGGGACGCAAAACCGTGCGCGATGCACCAGTTCCATAC
>JAAYLM010000465.1 GCA_012521915.1 Oscillospiraceae bacterium
GCGGCAAATTGGATGATCTCATTGTGCGGCCGGTCATTGTTCAGCACACCTGCTTCCCGGTAGCGTGCGCCCAGGTTATCCGGCCCATAGCCAAAAACAGGCCGTTCAGCGATAAAGGACACCGCGCTGATCAGCAGTTTGCCACGTCCCGAACCAACCCGGTTAATGGCATCCTGGTCAACTGCCTCTCCGGCGATTGTCTCCGATATAACCGAAAAATCGGCAAACAGGCGGCTGGATTCTGAACTGAAATTCCAGGCATTGTTGCTGATGGCTGCTGAGCCGATCACGATGAGCGTTGCCAGAACAACCAGCCATGCTCTTTTCCGGTTGACCCAAAAAGCCAGCACGATCAGGGCTATCAACGCCAGAGCCACAGCCAGCAGGGCACCCAGCGTCTGGCTCTGAATCAAGGCATGGGCCAGCAGCGCCAGTTCCAGACCATGCAGCAGCAACAACCCCCTGACAAGCCATTTTCGCCTGGCAACAAGCCGGTCGGCAGCAAAAAGGAGTACGGCCGCCATAATGCTCATGCAGATATAGTAGCCGTAGTGATTGCTGTTGCAGAAGATGGACTTCTCCGGAGTGATCTGGAAGGTTTCATTGACCTGCGGATGATTCAGCCATCCGACGAAGGCCAGCAGGGCGGCCGATCCGGCAAAGAGGTTCAGGACCAGCATCACGTGCTTTTGCTCGCGCAGCTGCAGCGCCAGGGCGAAAATGCCGGCATAGGCCAGATAGGATTCGAGTCCATCCTTGCGATAACTGTCCCCTGCAAACGACAAGGTCGGGTTGGTGGAAAACAAAGTGGACAAGATACTCCAGCCCAGCATGGCCAAAAGAAAGATCCAGAGACCATTCAGCTTAACGTACACCCACAGGCTAACGGTGCGATTACCTTTGCGGTAACGACGCCAGAAAAACATGAAAACAGCAAACAGAAGGCCCAGGTTGCCGATGATTTTCATCATCATGAACAGCCAGTGGTACCAGTCTGTTATTTCACCGCCTCTTGAGAAAACCAGTGTGGCAAGTGCAGGCAGTACCGCCAGCAGGCTCATCAGGCTGCAAGACGTCACAGCAGGGCTTTTTTCCGGCAGCACCTGGAACAACTCCGCCAAAGTCTTCAGGCTGTTTAGTCGCTGCCACCTCGAGGGCTCTTTATGCTTCGGTTTTTCCATCGCTGCCTCGCTCTACCGTTACGTCAGGATTATCCTGTTCACTTTCGCTGTTTTCCGCTTCAGCACAAGATCGAGAAGGCGCGTCAAGCAGTTGGCGAAAATTGTGGACACGATGATAGGTGATGTAGTTGGCGTCATGGAAATTCCTGGCACCGTTGAGGGCTGTGCGTGAGAGGTAGCAGAGGTCAGGACCATCAAAAAGAAAAGAAATGTACTGAAAGCCGGTCTCTGCCGGGTTATCTTCGCGGTAATCCAGCAGCAGCTTGACGATACGCCAGTTTTCCAGATCCGAGGAAACCTGCAAAGCCAGTACATTGCGCTGGGCCGGCGTTGCTTCATCGACACAGATGTTGCCGATCGCGATGTACTGACCGCTCTGCTCATCGAACAGGATATGTGTCTTGCTGTTACTGCCGCTGGGCAGCGCCACAAAGCGGTCAAAACGCAGGGGCGCTTCCACCTGCCGGCTGTCCGCCTGAAGGGCAACAGCCAGGCCGTGGCTGGGTTGGCAGCCGGCCAGGCCGACGCGCAGGATATTGAGCAGCCGTCCGTCCGGGGCGACCACCATATTGCCCTCCAGCAGTCCTGAGCTTTTTCCTTGCGGTGCCCCCGGCCAGGCTGGATCATAGGCGATAAGCTCTGAACAGGTCCAGTTGAGCGGGTCCAGCAAATCAGCGTCCTCAGGCACACTGAGCAAACCGATGCTGTGGCCACCTTCCTGCCAGGCCCCGTAGTCGATGGACATGAAGATCCGTCCGTCATGGTTGATCATCGGCACGGGGGTCTTCTGCCAGCCGGCAGCCTGGGCAGATGAGCTGCCAACCAGCAGGTGAACCGGACGCGTCCAGGTTTTCCCTTCATCCAGAGAACAGCCAATGAGCAGATCGCCGTATTCCGTTGAACAAGCCAGCATATAGAGCCGCTCACGGTGCCAGAATAAGGTTCCCCAGTAACATGGGAAAAGGTCGGTGACATAATGCCAGCTGAGCCCATCATCATCAGAACGGCAGAGGATCGTCAGGTTTTGCGGACCGTTTGGCGCAAAGAGGTCCATGGAGGCCAAAAGGGCACCGCCCGGCAGGTGCAGCAGGGACGGACTGCAGAGCGCCCGTCCGGAAAAGGCATAAACCGGATCCTGCGGATGCAGATAATTGACAACCTGGCCCGGCACCGTGCCGGTGCGGGCCAGGCGAACAGCACTGCTGCCGCTGCCATCACGTCTTAACACCTGCAGTTCATAATCGCAGTCCTCATGCAGCCCTTTGAGCTGCATGACCCGCTCCGTGCAGGCGCATGAGCGCCAGGGCCATTTCCCTTCACGTTCCCGCCAGCACAATTGGTGGCCGTCCGGCGCATCGCCACGATCAAACCATTCCAATTCAATGCTGTCATGACCGGGTGCCAGACGGCAGATGAAGGGCATGCAGGCCTCTTCTTGCTGATGATAAGGGCGATAGGGAGCAAACTGCCAATGATCGATTCCGCGCATATGTACCTCCCAGACCGGTAACCGGCCAGTCTTATCTTATTCTTTTCCTGCCTCATCCGGCACCAGCCCGATGGCAGCACGGATGGTTGCCGCCGGGATCACCAGGCCGATGATGTTGTCTGGATTCTCTTCTTCAC
>JAAYLM010000466.1 GCA_012521915.1 Oscillospiraceae bacterium
AAAGAAACTGTGATCAGTCACAGACCAGTGCCCAAACTGACTATGAAAGAAAGTGTTCCGGCAAGGATCGTTGCGCAGGGTGTTTTTGTCCGGATGAAGCAGAACGGATACAGTACGGCTCGTCTGATGCAGACAGACTATCTATCACCCTTAATCTTCAGCGCGCTGTTTTCGGGATCGGACAGCTACAGCCTGCCGTCTGCGCAAGGCTGCCGTTTGAGTGATCAAAGCGACAAAAAGGCTGATGGCGTATACCTCGTTATCGACCTGGGCAGAGAAGAAGCGGGTTATTTTACGCTGGATCTTGCGGCTTGCGCGGGAACGATTGTGGAAATCGGTTACGGACAGCATCTGGACGATCTGCGTGTCAGGAGTTATGTCGGCGGCAGAAATTTCGCCAACCGCTATATCTGCAAAGAAGGACGCCAGCATTTCACGCATTACACAACCCGTCTGGGTGGACGATACATTCAACTGCATATCAGTAATATCCGGGACGTGTTCGTATTGTATGATGCCAGCATCAAACCCGCTGAATATCCTGTAACAATAAAAGGAGCCTTTTCTTCACCGAACGCCTTGTGGAATAAAATCTATGAAGTTGGAATCAGAACGTTGCACCTGTGCATGCACGAGCATTATGAGGACACACCCTGGCGAGAACAGGCTTTGTACAGCATGGATTCCCGAAACCAGGCGCTTTGTGGCTATTATTGCTTTGGCGATTATGATTTCGCGGCTGCTTCGTTTGACTTGCTGGGTAAAGGCCTGGAACAGGACGGTTATCTGGAGTTATGCGCACCAGCCAGGGTTCCCATTACCATCCCCAGTTTCAGTATGGCCTGGATTCTGGAGCTGGCTGATCATATGCTCTACAGTGGTGCCACAGACCTTGTTCAACGATCACTGCCTCTAGTTAAAGCGATGCTTGACGCCTATACCGCCAATCAGAAAGAAGGCCTGCTGTTGTCACCGCGGGGTTCACGCTACTGGCACTTTTATGAATGGGCAGAGGGACTGGATGGCAGACTGGGCAGCCACACACTGGATACTGACCGTTGGGACGCGCCTTTAAATGCTTTCTTCGCGATGGTGCTCGAGGCGGCAGCACGTATGTTTCAAACGGCCGGTATGGACGAATTGGCCAGAGGATACGCCGGGAACGCGGAAACTGTCAAACAAGCTATCAATGAGCGATTCTGGGATGAAGGAGAACAGGTTTTTCAAACCTACAGTGGTTTGGATCAGCCCGGCCACTACGCGGAATTAACCCAGGCTCTTATTTTATGCGCAGGTGCCTGCCCTGCGGAACGGGCCGCTCTGCTGCGAAAGCGATTGGCGGAGCCAGATCATAAAATGGTCGAGACAACGTTGAGTCATTCATATTATAAGTTCGAAGCCTTGCTGCAGGATCCGGGGTGCTATGCTTCTTTTGTTTTCCAAAAAATTGAACAGGACTGGAGTTATATGCTTTACCATGGGGCAACCAGTTTTTGGGAGACCATCAAGGGTTCGGCAGATTTTGACGGCGGAGGCAGCTTGTGTCACGGCTGGTCAGCCATTCCCGTCTATTTCTATCAAGCCTATATCCTGGGTATAAAACCGCTGGAACCAGGGTTTCGCTCATTCAAGCTGGATCCTGTGGTTTCTGTTATTGACAAAGCGTCTGGCCGGGTGCCGACGCCCTATGGTGATCTTATCGTGCAATGGGAGCATAAAAACGGACAAGTCAGCGGCCGGGTGACCCATCCGGCTGTGTCCAGCTACTTGCCTTCTGATGTGTTTAAGTCAGGTGCCTTGTAATTCCGGAAAAATAAGTAAAATAACTTTCACACAGACTTAATCTAAATGGTACGTATTGTGTTATTTGTTGTTTTACCTATGCCTGAAGTTCAATCTCTGCGATGTAAGGCCTGTGGTCAGACGTTGTTTCTGCAGGAGCCTGAGCGGACAGAACGGTGATTTTTTCAGAAACAAAAATGTAGTCAATCTTCCTGTCCGGTTTGTCAGAAGGGAATGTCAGCAGCATATCGCCACTTGCCTTTGCTGTATCAATCAGTACTTCGTAAATCGGCAGCAGCTTTTCATCAT
>JAAYLM010000467.1 GCA_012521915.1 Oscillospiraceae bacterium
ATGTGCCCGCATGTGAATTGGGATCAGGAAGAGCAGCAATTCAAAATGTGGTATTCCGCGGGGGAAACCTATGAGCCGGACGCGATCGGCTACGCCACGAGTCCGGATGGCATCCATTGGCAAAAGAGCCTGGTCAATCCGATCTTCACGCCGGATCCCGCGCATGGATGGGAACAGCATAAGGTGACCGCCTGCCAGGTTATCAAGCGGCAAAACGAGTATGTCATGTTCTACATCGGCTTCGAAGACACCCATACGGCGCGGATCGGCATCGCCCGCTCTCCGGACGGCATCACGCGCTGGGAACGGCATCCGGACAATCCGATCATCTCACCAACACCGGGCGGCTGGGACAGCGACGCGTGCTATAAACCCTTCGCCGTCTGGAACGATCGCAAGCAGAAATGGTATCTCTGGTATAATGGCCGCAGCGGCAGGCCGGAATACGTCGGGCTGGCAACGCACAGCGGGTTTGACCTCGGTTTCAGGCAAACCTGCAGGATATGCCCAGAACAAAGGAACAATAGCCTCTCTTAACCGTCAAATGAATGACGGCACCGTGATGGAGGCAACCCCATGAAGCGTCTTGTATCCTTGCTCCTGACCATGGTTATGCTATTTGGCCTTTTATTCAGCCAGACCGCATGTGCCGCATCCCCTCCGGATGCAATTTCGGCGCTGGACCGGATCGAACCGCATGCTCCGGAAGCGATCGGCTTTTCTGACGACCAGGCCACACGGGCGAATCGCGAGGCCAATCCAATCAGCGCAGCCGCAGAAAAAGCCCTCAGCCAGTTTGCCTACAAGACCGCGTCATCAATCCTGAATACACCCGCAGCCAATGCCTGCTACGCACCGGTCAGTCTCTATTTCGCCCTTGCCCTAGCCGGTTCAGGCGCGAACGGCAAGACCCAGAACGAATTGCTGGGTCTGCTCGGCTTTGCCAGCGCCGCGAAACTGGCGGAGCAGAGCGGCAACGTGTACCGGCAGCTCTATACTGATAATGAAATCACGAAACTGAAGATCGCCAACTCGCTCTGGCTTGACGAAGAATACGACGGCCAGCCGGTCCACTTCAAGGAGCCGTTTGTCCGAAACGCCGTGGACACTTATTATAGCGCGCTGTATAAGGTGGACTTTGCCAAGGAAAGCGCCGGCCAGGCGATGGCCCAATGGATTGCCGATGCGACCAACCAAACCTTGAACCCCATCTTCGAGCCCGATCCCGACATGATCATGAGCATCATCAACACGGTTTACTTCCGCGATGAGTGGATCACATCGTTTGACGCCAGCCTGACCCAGCCCGATACGTTCCGCCTGGCCGACGGCAAGACCGTGACATGCGCGTTCATGAACCGGCAAAAAAGCCTGGGGACATTCAGTAACGGCGACGGATTCACCCGGTCGGCATTGCTTTTGAAATCAAACGCCAGCATGATCTTTGTCCTGCCGGATGCAGACACAGACCTGGCAGATCTTCTGTCCCGCCCCGCCAGGCTGAAGGATGCGTTTGAAGGCGGACAGGAAACATACGGCCAGATCACCTGGAAAATCCCGAAATTCATCTGTGACAGCCAGTTTGAACTGGTCGACACCCTGAAAGCACTGGGCGTGCGCGCCGCCTACGAAAAGACGGCTGACTTCAGCGGGATCACCGACCACCTGGCATATATATCATCGATCGTGCAGAACACGCACATGGCGATCGATGAAAACGGTGTCGAGGCTTCTGCCTTTAGCAAAAGCGACTTCTACGGGGCACCCATACCGAATGGCCAGGCAGATATGATCCTCGACCGGCCCTTCCTTTACGGTATCCGCAGCGCCACCGGCCAGTTGCTCTTTATCGGCGTGTGCGGCAATCCTGGCTGACATAAGAGACCCAGGATCAAAAGCAGATCATCGGGCAACGGCAAGATCAGCTCTTGACAACAATCGCCTGACTTGTGCTTAAATGTAACAGGGCACATGTCTGCTCTTCCCG
>JAAYLM010000468.1 GCA_012521915.1 Oscillospiraceae bacterium
CTGCTGGGCAATGCAGGTTTGCTGAAGGATAAAGGGGTTGCTGATGGCCGTACAGAACATGAGATCAACGCCGCAGAACCTGCTGATGCCAGTGTTGTCTATCTGGCTGTGGATGGAAAGCTAGCTGGCCGGATTGAGCTGGTTGCCAGCATTCGCCCTGAAGCGCCTCACACAATCCATGAACTGCGTGCCCTGGGCATAGATCGCCATTTACTGCTAAGCGGCGACCATCCTGCTGTGGTTGCGTCTGTAGCTCGTTCAACCGGAATAGATTACGCTGAAGGGCATCTGCTGCCGGAGGATAAGGTTGCCGCGGTAGACAGGATGCTTGCGGCATCTGCAGGATCTGCTTCACTGGCTTATGTTGGAGACGGTATCAATGATGCGCCTGTCCTGGCCAGGGCTGATGTCTCAGTGGCGATGGGCAGCGGCAGTGATGCGGCTTTGGAAAGCGCGGATATTGTTATACAAGGTGATGATCTGGCCAGGTTGCCCCAAACCGTGCGCCTGGCCCGTAAAACAAGCCGTATTGTCCGGCAGAATATCTCTCTGACGCTCGGGCTGAAATTGCTGGTTGTTGCCTTGGCGATCATCGGCCTGGGGGGGATCTGGCAAGCGATTTTCGCGGATGTTGGTGTTTCCTTACTGGCAGTCTTTAATGCATTGCGCCTGATCAGGGAGAAATAACCACACCTCTTGTTGCTAGGCAGAGTGACAGCTCATTGAATCAAAAAAAACCGGCCGGCTGAGAAAAACAGCTGGCCGGGCCTTGCATATCAGAAAAAACAAAGAGCATCATCAGCGGGCGTCTGATGTGCCCCACTGGGTTTTTACCGGTGGCTTCTCTCCCTTCAGCTGGCGTACATAAGCGGCAGCCGACATGCCCGCCTGGGCGCCGCTGCCGACAGCTACAGCAATTTGCAGCAGCCCGCCGGTACAGTCTCCGGCTGCATAAATACCAGGCAGATTGGTGGCCTGGTCCTGATTGACCGTAATGGCTTTGCCATCATTATCCAGACCCAGCTTCAGCGCCAGATCCAGCGCAGAGGCTGTACCTTCTGCTACAAACACACCATCCAGCGCCAACTGGTTCCCTCCGGCAAACTGCAGGCCACGCACTTTTTCCTCATCACCGAGCAGTTTATCGATTTTTTCCATCCGTACAATAATCGCATCATCTGCAGCATCTATTTCAAGTGGTCGACCGTTCGTCATCAGATAGATTTTTGATGCAAAAGGCTTAAGTTCCGTTGCTTCTTTCATGGCGTAGGCACCATTGCCAATGACGGCGACTGTCTTACCGCGATAGAAAAAACCATCGCAGGTCGCGCAATAGCTGACGCCTCGTCCTTCATAATCACTCAGACCAGGAACAGAAGCTTTGCGCCGCGGCATACCTGTTGCCAGGATGATGCTGCGTGCCTGATAAGCGGCTGCCGTCGTCTCGACTGCGAAGGGATCATCCCAGCGTACAGCGGTCACTTCTTCCTGGCGGACGTCAATACCCAGGCGCTCAGCCTGGGCGACACCCTGCCTGATCAGTTCAGGTCCGCTGACGGGTTCGACAAAACCGTAGTAATTCTCAATTTTGTCTGCTTTTGCCAATGATCCCTGGTCTCTCGCCAGCATCAGGACGGTCAACCCTGAACGAACCGCATAGATGGCGGCAGATACACCGGCAGGGCCTTGCCCGATCACAATCACATCATACATGCTGATCACCCCAATATCCTGTTAAGGTCTTCTTGCGCTGTACCACTGATAGGCCGCAGACCGAACTGGCTGACCAGCACATCAAGTACCGCTGGTGTAACGAATCCCGGCAGTGTCGGACCTAACAGTATATTTTTCACACCCAGGGCAAGCAGCGAAAGCAGCACACAAACTGCTTTCTGTTCATACCAGGACAAGACAAGGGTCAGAGGCAGGCTGTTGATGTCGGTTTCGAAGACTTCTGCCAGGGCTACGGCAACCTTGATAGCTGAAAATGAATCATTGCACTGTCCCATATCCATGATCCGGGGGAAGGCCCCTATTTTTCCCAGATCAAGGTCATTGAACCGGTATTTGCCACATGCCAGGGTCAGCACCAGCGTGTCGGCAGGTGTTGAGGCTACAAAATCCGTATAGTAGTTGCGTCCGGGTTTAGCGCCGTCGCAGCCACCAACAAGAAAGATATGGCGCAATGCGCCGGATTTAACTGCCGCCACCACATCGCCGGCTGCCGAGAGAACGGTGTGGTGCCCGAAGCCGGTCAGCAAGTTGCTGCCACCGTTAATGCCTTTCATGGTTACCGGCTTGTCATAACCACCCAGTTCCAGTGCCTTGGCGATGACAGGCGAGAAGTCTTTGCCTCTGGGATGGTCGGGAATGTGCACCAGCCCGGGATATCCGACCACGGCTGTTGTGAAGACGCGGTCAGCGTATGTATCTTTGGGCGGCATAAGGCAGTTGGTTGTAAAGAGGAAGGCACCGGGAACATTGCGGAACTCTTTTTGCTGGTTTTGCCAGGCTGTACCGAAGTTGCCCTTGAGGTGGGTGTGTTTTTTCAATTCCGGATACCCATGTGCCGGCAGCATTTCACCATGTGTATAAATGTTGATGCCCATGCCTTCTGTCTGCTCCAACAGTTGTTTTAGATCCAGAAGATCATGCCCGGAAACAACAATAAAAGGTCCAGGTTCTATGGTCATGGTGACCGGTGTCGGCTGCGGGTTGCCGTAAGCCCCGGTGTTTGCTTCATCAAGCAGTTCCATGCACCGGTAATTATCCAGCCCGAACTGGTGCAGGATTTTGAGCCAGTGATCAACACTGTGGTGTGTACCGACTGCGCGCATGCCCGAAAAAAGCGCTTCTGTGACAAGCGGATCTTTTTTCCCCAGCACCCAGGCATGATAAGCATAGGCTGCCATGCCGCGCAGACCAAGCAGCAGTAAAGATCTTAAAGCGACTTCATCAGGATCACCGCGGAAAAGTTCTTCGCTGTTATTGATGTCCGCGGTGCCGCAGCTGCAGCATTCACCACAACCGGTGTTTTCCGGACGGTACTGGTCGATCAGCTGTTCGACCAAACCGATTATCTCTTTGATATCGTTATCATTGAAATTAACATTGGTGATGGTGGTGAAAAGACCTTCCATCATCAACTCCGCGGCGTGGTCCGTCATGGGCTGGTCTTCCATGACCATAGCAAGCTGGATCAATGCAACAGTCAAATCATCCTGCAGATTGGACGTGGATGGTTGTTTGCCGCAGACCCCGACGCGCGTGCAGGCTTTACCGCCTGCTGTTTGTTCACATTGGAAACAAAGCATGTTCTCTTTTGCCATGAGATACCTCCTGTTACCTGGCAGCTGTTTCGATTACAGTCTGCTTCAGGGTTGTTTTACTTGTTAGCTGTGGCACACCCTTCAACCTGATGGACAAGTGGCGGCCTTCCGTGTGATCAGTTACGGATTATTGCCCGACCAGGTTGTATTCGGATATTCAAGCTTGCCTTCGCTTCTTGAGAATCATTATACTCAAGATTGCCTGCTTGTTAAAGGTATTGTTGTTCTTCTGATATCCTGATCCTGATGCCATAATTTTCTGATATATAGCCACCCCATGAGCCAACCGGTTGTTTTCCTTGGCTATTGTACTATAATAGGATCGATAAAACGGTTGCCCAGGCAACGTAAAAGGAGCAACAGGTGGAACGTAGATGGATCAAAGTACTGGAAAAAACACGCCTTTTTGCCGGGATGCAGCCTGATCAGATTACCAGGCTGCTTGATTGCTTCCAGTCTTCGATCATCGCTTATCCCAAAGGTAAACATTTCTGTCTGGCAGGTCAACCGCAGCATGGGTTTGTCATTGTTTTGGCTGGCCGGGTGGTTGTCCAAAAAGAGGATCCTCGTGGCAAACGCCTGATTATGGGGATCTTTGGCCCTGGCGAGATGGTTGGTGAAGTAGCGGCTTTTGCCGGCAACGGACAATGGCCCGGTACATTATTGGCCGGCAGTGCTGTTCATGTTTTGTTCTTCCCTGCGGCTCTGGTCAGCAAGCCCTGTTCTTTGCTGTGTGACGCCCACTCAAAGCTCATGCAGAATATGCTGTATGCCCTGGCGGAAAAAGCGGTTTTGATGAACAAGCGTATCAGCTACATCCGACGGCGTGGCATGCGAGAAAAACTAAGCGCATTTCTATACGACCAGTACCGCCAGACTGGCAACCGAACCTTTCATACAGCGATGAACCGGGAAGAAATGGCGGATTACCTCAATGTATCAAGGCCTTCTATGTCGCGTGAACTAAGCCGTATGAAACAGGAAGCACTCATTGATTATTTTCGATCTTCATTCACACTTCTCGATCTTGAACGTCTGCGGCTCAGCCTGGACGGAGGCGGATGTGATGAAAGCCCATTACCGGTGGTAACGTCAAACAAAGCAGGAGGAACATATGCTGGATATTAATCTGATTCGGGAAAACCCGCAGTTGGTTCAGGAAAAGCTGGCCAGAAAAGGCTTTGCTGCTGATTTTGCTGCATTTTTGCAACGTGACGCGGAAAGGCGTCAGCTGATCCATGAAACAGAAAAACTCAAAGCAGAAAGAAACAAGACCTCAAGTGATATTCCCCGGCTGAAAAAAGCAGGGGAGGACATCGTTCCCTTGCTGGCGCGCATGAAGGCCATAGGAGAGCAAATCAAGGCCGGAGACGAGCGCATCACCGAGCTGGATGAAGGTCAGCAGGCTTTTCTTGAAGTCCTGCCCAATCTGCCGGCGGATGATGTTGTTGCCGGCGGTAAGGAAAACAATCAGGTTGTGGCATCAGGCAACTGCAAACCTTCGTTCAGTTTCCAGCCGCGCCACCATGTTGATTTATGTGAGCAACTGGGCCTGATTGATTACCGGCGCGGTGCTTTGCTGGGCGGTAGTGGCTTTTGGGTCTACCGGGGTCTGGGTGCGCGTCTGGAGTGGGCTTTGCTGAATTTCTTTATGGAAGAGCATCTTAGAGATGGATATGAAATGATTTTGCCGCCGCATATACTCAACTGGCAGTGCGGCTATACAGCTGGACAGTTCCCCAAGTTCAAAGATGATGTATTTCAGTTGCGCAAGGAACAGGATGAAGATGAAGGATTTACCCATTTTATTCTGCCGACCGCGGAGACGGCGCTGGTTAATATGCACCGTGACGAAATAATCGATGAAACATTACTACCGCTGCGCTATTTTGCCTATACGCCTTGCTACCGCAAGGAAGCAGGATCATATCGGGCGGAGGAACGGGGCATGATCCGTGGCCACCAGTTCAACAAAATCGAAATGTTCCAGTTTACCCTGCCACATCTGGCTGAATCCGCTTTGCAGGAGCTGGTTGGCAAAGCCAGCCGGCTTGTGGAGAAGCTGGGCCTGCATTACAGGGTCAGTAAACTTGCAGCTGGCGACTGCAGCGCAGCCATGCGCAAGACTTATGACATTGAAGTCTGGATCCCCAGTATGAATGACTACAAGGAAGTCAGTTCAGCTTCAGATGCTGGTGATTATCAGGCACGCCGCGGCAATATGCGCTATCGTCCGACAGACGGCGGCAAACCAGCCTTTCTTCATACGTTAAATGCATCCGGGTTGGCCACCAGCCGTATTTTCCCCGCCATTATTGAACAAAACCAGCAAGCAGACGGCAGTGTCCTGATACCGCAGGTGCTGCAGAAATGGCTGGATGGCCAGACGGTGATCAAACCGTTTTAATTTCAACGGGCAGCTGGCAGGACGAACCACCTTGTGCTGGCAGCTGCGATGCCCTCTGATTGTTCGCCTATCTCATTCATGATAAAATGAAGGCAGCGAAAGGAGGTTATGCCATGTTGGTACGCAATTGCTCAGGCGGCGTGGTTTTTTCCGGAGAACAGGTTCTGCTGCTGATGAATGACAAACATGAGTGGGTTTTCCCCAAAGGTGTCATTCGTAGTGGCGATTTTCCGGATGAGGTGGCTGTCAGGCGTGTCCAGTTTGAAGCGGGTGTCAAAGCGCGCATCATATCCGCGGCTGGTCGCACCAATTATGAATTTTACTCTATTTCGCGCCAGCGGCCGGTCTGTAATAAAATTGTCTGGTATATCATGACGACTGAACAGGACGCGTTTGAACCCAATGAAGCACTGGGTTTTAAAGAAGGTGGTTTTTTCCCAGTTGAAAAGGCCATGGAGCTGGTGACCTACAGCCAGGACAAATCACTTTTGATGTTGTCTTATCAAAAATACAAGGAGCTGGTCCCATAGATCAGATGCAGGAGCAGTATCGCAGTGTGATGAGACCGGCCCAAATCGAGATAGAAGAGAAAAAATCACGATTTATCGCGTCATGCCGGCCTGTTCAGTCTGAGGCGGAAGCCCAGGCTTTTCTTCAGCAGGAAAAGTCAGCATACGCAGACGCGTCTCATCATGTCTATGCCTGGATCGCTGGCAAACCCTACATGACACAGCGTTATTCTGACGATGGTGAACCGCAGGGAACAGCAGGTTTACCGGTGCTGGAATCTTTACGGCAACGTACGCTGGAACAGGCAGCGGTCGTTGTCACGCGATATTTTGGCGGCACACTGCTGGGTACAGGTGGATTAAGCAGGGCTTACGGCAAGGCGGCAGCAATGGCTGTTGAAGCTGCCTGTCCCGTTACCTACCATCTGTGCCGCCAGTTTACCGTAACAGCCGGATATGCCGATATGGAGCGTCTGCGCCATGCCTGGCAGTCTGAGGCATGGTGGGCTGGTGCACCGGTTTTTGGACTGGATGTTGATATACCTGTTGCTGTACCAGCTGAGAAGATCGATTACTTTTGGCAACTTTGTGCTGACCTGACAGGAGGTGCCGCTTTACTGGAAGCGGGCGGACTGATTTATCGACCGTTGCCGCCGCCGGACCCTCCACCGGACAGACAGGACAAACCCGGATAACCACTTGTCTGATAGGAGGATACAAAGATGTCAGGACATTCAAAATGGAATAATATTAAACGTAGAAAAGGTGCTGCTGATGCTCAGAAAGGTGCTGTCTTCACCAAAATGGGCAGGGAAATTCAAGTTGCTGTCAAGAATGGCGGCCCTGATCCGGAATCGAATTCCCGGCTCAAAGACGCGATCACAAAAGCCAAGTCGGCTAATATGCCCAACGACAACATACAGCGCAGCATCAATAAAGCCGCGGGTGCTGGAGACGGTGACCAGTATGAAGACATTACCTATGAAGGTTATGGTCCGGGTGGTGTCGCAGTTATGGTGCGTACGCTTTCTGACAACCGCAACCGTACAGCCGGCGATCTGCGCCATATCTTTGATAAATTTGGCGGCAACCTGGGAACAAATGGCTGCGTTGCCTTTCTCTTTCAAGAAAAAGGCATTCTGATTATAGACCGGGAAAACGATCCGGATGAGGAAGCCGTCATGATGGCTGCCCTGGAGGCCGGTGCGGAAGACATATCAGTCGAGGATGAAGCCTATGAGATCACAACGACACCAGAGGATTATGAGGACGTGCGCAAGACCCTTGAAGCACAGGGTTATGCCTTTCTCGACGTGTCGCTGGGGCCGGTTCCGCTTACGTGGACGCAGTTGACCGATCCGGATATGGAACAGAATATGGAGAAGCTGATTGACCGATTGGAAGAGCATGATGACGTCCAGGAAGTCTTTCACAACTGGGAACGATAAAAAGATAAGAAACGACAGGCCAGGCAGGGAGGTCAAAGAAAACGGCACTACGTTTTGACAGAAAACGCAGACAGGAGCAAGCCGCGGCACAAGACAGGCTGCAGGATCATCAGGAGCAGGGCGGTGCCGCGAAATCCGTCAAGGCAACGAAAGCGGACCGTTCAGGTCCGTTGCGTTCGCTTGGCCGCCTTGCCGAAGCTGTCAACCGCTCAGCCACAAATACCGAGAAAAACGATGAAGATATGCGAGCTGTATTGCAGCAGATCGCTGTTATTGCTTTTGTCGGCGCCAGCGGCACTGGAAAGAGCACCCATGCCATCAGGATTGCCCGCCAAAATCAGATCGAGTACATCATAGATGATGGTCTGCTGATCCATGGCAGCCGCATCATTGCCGGCACTTCAGCTAAAAAGGCACCTTCGAGGCTGGAATCGGTCAGGCAGGCCCTTTTCGCGGATGAAACCCGGGCTGCTGTGATGAGGCGCGCCTTGATGGCCCACCGGCCAGCGACGCTGATGGTGCTGGGAACGTCAGATGGCATGTTGAGCAAAATCAGCCAGAACCTCTGGCTGAATCCGCCAGCCATGCTGATTCGCATCGAAGATGTAAGCACAGAGGAAGAGATGCGTCAGGCTAAGGAAGTCCGCCTTTCTCAGGGTAAACACGCCATACCAGTGCCCAGCATGGAGATCAAGCATGAGTTCTCCGGTACATTTGCCGACCCGTTTGCCAGATTGCTCCGCCGCCGTGACCGGGGACACACGATGCCGGATATGGACCGGACGGTTGTCCGTCCTACCTTTTCCGGGCTGGGCAGCTATTCCATGTCAGACGAAGCGATGCGGATGATGATTGAGATGATTTTAACGCAGGTGGCAGGTGTTTCCGGACTGATGTCATTTGTGGTGCGCAGTGAAGTATATGGCGCCGTGCTTGACCTGGATCTGGCACTGCAGTATGGCTCCAATGCCCCCCGTGTTATTCAGGAAGTACAGGAAAGGGTCAGCAGCCAGGTTGAGTCCTTTACAG
>JAAYLM010000469.1 GCA_012521915.1 Oscillospiraceae bacterium
GGGATCCCGCATGCTGAGGGAAGGCCTGCTTCACAAGAAGCCGGCCCGGCAGCGCAAAGAGCAGGCGCCGGTGAAGGGCGCTTCGTACTTTTTCTTCGTCATCGGCATGGTGTTTCTGTTCGTATACCTGCTCATCATGGTTCTTGGCAGGGCGGGGTATACATGGACGTCGTGGCAATCCATCCTGCTTATCCCAATCAGCCTTCCGATACTGATCGGCCTGTCGACCAGATTGGTCAATACATTTTTTACCAGAGGAATGCCAGCCAAAAACCTGCCCGGAATGGACTATACAAAGGGGATCCCTGATCACGCCAGAACATTGGTGGTGATGCCTGTGATCATTTCATCACAGGAACAGGGAATGGAGTTTATCAGCCGGCTGGAAAAACAGTATCTGGCCAACAGGCAAAACAATTTGTACTTCGCTTTGCTGGCAGACTATGCAGACGCGCCGGAAAAGAACATGCCGGACGACCCGGAGCTCAAACAGGCTCTCATTGCCCGCATACGTGAACTCAACGAGGAGATCGCGTCTGTCCCGTATAAATTCTCGCTGTTTATCAGGGAACGCCGGTGGAACCCCTCGGAGGGGCGGTATATGTGCTGGGAAAGAAAGAGGGGAAAGCTGGAGGAGTTCAACAGGCTGTTCAGCGGCGGGAAAATAGAAGACACCAGTTTTGAAGAGGCCTGCGCCGATACGGGCATGCTGGGCGGCTTTCAATATGTGATCACCCTTGACGCTGATTCCGACCTGGTACTGGACAACGCCTCCAAGCTCGTTGGCGTGATCGACCATCCGCTGAACCGAGCGGTTCTTGATCCGGTGAAGAAAACCGTCAAAGAAGGCTATGTCATCATCCAGCCCCAGGTCATGAATCATATCAATGAGAGAGGCAACAGCCTGTTCCAGAGAATATATTCCGGAAGAACCGGTCTGCCAACCTACTCCATGGCTGTGTCAGACATATATCAGGACATTTTCAAGTCTGCCATTTTTGTGGGAAAGGGCATTTACAACGCCAAGGTGTTCCACGAGCTGCTCAACCATGTCATTCCCGAGAACCGCGTGCTCAGCCATGACCTGCTGGAAAGCTGCTACGCAAGAACCGCGTTTGCGGGCAATGCGCACATCGTAGAAAACTTTCCCGGCAGCTTTCATTCCTATACAAAGCGGCAGCATCGATGGATCAGAGGGGACTGGCAGCTTTTGCCCTGGCTGTTTAAAAAAGAGATCAGTTTCCTGTCAAAATGGAAGATAGTGGATGATTTGCGGGCCAGCCTGGTGCCGGCAGCCAAGCTTCTGCTGATCGTGATGAATGTATTGTGTTTTCAGCGAGTTTACTGGCTGTGGCTTTTCGTGCTCGCGCTGCCCCTGATGCTGGACTTCGCTGCCATCCTGATTGAAATGATCACGCATTGGCTGCAAAGACGGCAGTATGTTCTGCTGTACAGGAAGCTGCTTTCCAGAGCCGGCTCCCTGCTCGCGCAGTTTGGCTTTGACCTGGTCTTCATTCCCTTTGAGGCATACAATTCGCTTGATGCCATCATCCGCACGCTGTACAGGTTTCTGGTCAGCAAGAAAAACTTTCTCATGTGGGATTCCGCCGAGCATGTGGAGAGATCAGGCGTCAATTCCATCCAGGGTTACTTCAAACGCATGTGGCACGCTCTGATTCCCGCCGCGGCATTGATCGCGGCGCTGACGGTCAGAAGTCTGCCTTTGCCGGGGATGGCGCTGTACGCTATCCTGGCAGCGGCCTGGGGTTTGTCATTCTCCCTTGCCTATGCCACCAGCCAGCCAGCCAGGCGAAACCCCACGCAAACCGGCGGGCAAGCGGAGGTTTTCCTCCGGGATACCGCGCGCAGAATCTGGCGGTTCTTCAGGGAATTCTCCACACCCATGAATAACTGGCTCTGCCCGGATAATTATCAGATCGGCCGCAGGGAGAAGCTGACCAATAAAACATCGCCCACAAACATGGGGCTGCAATTGATCTCCGCGCTCTCGGCGCTGGACCTGGGGTTTGAAACCCCAATCTCTGTAATTGACTATGTACAGAGAGTGCTTCAGACGATCTCAGCCCTTCCAAAGTGGCAGGGACATCTGTACAACTGGTACAATAC
>JAAYLM010000068.1 GCA_012521915.1 Oscillospiraceae bacterium
ACCCAGTTCAAGGCGCCGCAGCAGATGCAGTTTATGTTGCCACTGGCGCGAACGCATTGAGCGTGGCGGACGTGGGATCGCGACCCAGACTTCAGGACAAAGACGTTGGCGCTGCGTGGCTTGTACGATAACGGTGAGATTGAGCGTCAGCTTCATCTCAACCGCGATCATATCGGTGCCTTTAGCGGCCACAACATCACAATGGGCCACTTCACCGCGGACACTGTAGCCGGCCTCGTTAAAAAAACGGCGCACCGGGTCATATAGATCTTCCTCACGATAAATTACGGACACAACAGCCACCTCTTTTTCTTTATGGCAGGAAGCCTGTCTGCCGTTATCTTATCACAGATCAACGGCAACAGGAGCGGCGACCCGCCCCTCCACCACCTGGCAGATAAAAGCGGAAACAAGAAATAATACAAAAAAAGGCAAATCGTCCTCTTGTTATCCGGAAAGGGATTGCCTAGACTTGAGATGGTCTGGCGAGAAGTCTTGCCAGTTGCCCAGATCCATAAAATAACGGAGGGTTCCATGAAAAAATTCAGAAAACTACAACTGGTTGTGCTGGCCGTTCTACTGGGTGTCTCCCTGCTGCTGCTGACTGCCTGCCAGCCGGGCACAACGACAACAACAGCTGATCCGGGCGTCACTTCTGCGGCATCCGATACCTGGCCGGTGACGGTGACCAACGCGGCCGGTGAGTCCATTGTTATTGAGAAAAAACCAGAAGCGATCGCGGTCACCAATGTCTGGGCCGCGGAGATGCTGCTTGATATGATTGATGTGTCACGTATAAAGGCCCTGTCGACCTGGGGCGATGACCCTGTCTTGTCAGCAACCGCGGAAAAAGCGGCGGCTGTTGCAGAACGTGTCAATACGCTGGATGCGGAAGGGATTGTCGCAGTAAAGCCTGACCTGGTCATCATCGATACCTTTTCTGACACAGACGGATCCCTGACACGCACGCTCAACGATGCCGGTATTGTTGTTCTCCAGCTGGCCTCACCGACAAATTTCGCTGAGATCAAGGCGGCCATTGCCACGCTGGCCAACGCGACCGGTGCTGCCGCTGCCGGCGACGCGCTGATCAGCACAATTGATGAAACCCTCGACGGCGTTCAGGCAAAACTCTCTGGCCTCGATGACAACCAGAAATTGAACGTTATGTATTATGAGGATTATTATGATGCAAGCGGCAGCAGTGCCGGCATGTTGGCCGCTTATGGCTCAGGCTCGCCATTTGAAGCCATCGCGGCCGCAGCCGGCCTGGTTAATGTCTGTAATGCCCCGAACTACTCAGCAGTCAGCAAAGAGAAAGTCGTAGGCGAATGGAAGCCGGATATCCTGATTGTCCCGGCGATCACTTATAACGCCGATTTCAAGGCGATTGATGACAGCGGTGCCTCGATTATTGCCGCCATTAAAGCAGATCCGCTCATGACAACGCTGCCGGCTGTCCAGAATGATCATGTATTTGCCTTGACTGAGCGATATCGGGGTTCAACATCACATTACATGGCCCAGGCAGTTGTTGAGCTCGCTGAGAAAGCTTACCCCGACCTCATGTCCTGAAATTATTTCCAGCCAGAACAAAACCGACTTGGCTGCACAGCCTGGATTCTGTATCCTATTGACAGAAAACAGGCTGTTTGCCTCTGGAGGATATTATGAAAATGACCGGCCAAGACGCGTCAGCGGCGCAACAAGACAGCGCTCCGGATAAGGCTGCTGCCACTCGCCCGATTTCCATAAGCATGATTCTTGCAGGAGGATCCCTGCTGCTTCTTGCTGCCATGGTTCTGGCCATTGCATTGGGTTCTGTGCGGGTCAGCCCCTACATGATCCTGCGATCCCTGGCTAACTGGGCTGGTCTGTCGGCGGTACAACCGGACAGTGCCGAACAGACGATCATTCTGCTGATTCGCATGCCGCGGGTGATCGCCGCTGTCCTGGCAGGAGCAGGACTTGCAGTTTCCGGAACGGTCATGCAGGGCGTATTCCGCAATCCGTTGGCTGAACCAGGTATTCTGGGTGTATCAGCAGGTTCCAGTTTTGGTGCACTGCTGGCGATTGCCGGCGGTATGTCTTCATTTTTTACTTTACCGGTTTTTGCGTTTTTCGGAGCCATGCTGGCTGTGAGTCTGATTCTCGGGGTGGCACTTTCCAGCGGTGGTCGCTCACGAACCGTTACGCTGATCATGAGTGGCATGGCGATCAGCGCCCTGTTCAGTGCCATGACCTCCCTGACACTGACCATGGCTAATGAATACCAGGTGTCCAGCTATGTTTTCTGGACCATGGGCGGACTGGCCAACCGGCGCTGGGAGCATGTCCTGGCCATGCTGCCGCCGGTTGCTGTTACGCTGGTGTATATCTTCATCAAAGCCCGTGACTTGGATATCCTTCTGCTGGGTGACGAAGAAGCCAGAGCTTTGGGAGTTGCCCCCATGCTGACCAGAATGACCATGATTATCCTGGCCTCTGTCTGTACCGGTGCGATTGTTTCAGTAACCGGCCCTATTGGCGTTGTCGGCCTGGTCATACCGCACATCATGCGGCTGCTGGTCGGACCGTCTCATCGCACCCTGGCTCTGGCCAGCGCTTTCGCCGGCGGCATTTTCCTCATGTTGTGCGATTTGCTGACTCGCCTGATTGCCTGGCCTACCGGTGCGGAAATTTCCGTGGGCATTGTCACCGCCCTGATCGGCGCACCTTACTTTCTGTTTCTGCTTTTCCGTTCAGCGCGCCAGGGCGGGCCTTTGCTTTAATGCCCCCGGGCAGCAGCAGAAGGTATGGTTTCTGGCATTCAGAATGAACAGGCAGCTAACCAGGGAAAGGACACGTTTATATGGAAAACCAGCTAAAAACCATGTCATTGAACAGAACACTGGTCAAACTGAAGGCTGAAAACCTTAGCTATGAGGTTGGAAAAGATAAACCCCTGGCCATTCTGCGTGATGTTTCTTTCAGCGCGCAAAGCGGTTCTTTTGTGGGGGTTGTCGGGCCCAACGGTGCCGGAAAAACAACACTGCTGCGCCAGATTGGCGGTCTTATCCGACCGTCAGGCGGGCAGATCCTCTATAATGGACAGCCGGTCCAGCAGTTCAAGCCGCGGACCTATGCCAGACTGTGCAGTTACATGCATCAGGATACGGTCGTGCCTTCCGATTTTTCTGTACGTGATGTGGTCATGATGGGGCGACACCCTTACGCCAGCGCCATGGCCGCTTATTCAGCCGCGGACTACACCTATACATCGCAGTGTATGGAACTGGCAGGCTGCATGCCTGACGCAGACAAGCGGGTCACCACATTGTCCGGAGGGGAACGGCAGCGGGTCATGTTTGCCCGTGCCCTGGCTCAGGATACACCACTGATCCTGCTGGATGAACCAACATCCAGCCTGGATATCCGGCATGCCAGCGAGGTTTTTCTGGTGATCCGCCGCCTGGCAGCCGCCGGCAAACTGGTTATTGCTGTTCTGCACGATCTGAGAGCTGCCGCAAAATATTGCGACCAGCTGTTTTTAATGGTTCATGGTCAGCTTGTTGCCTGGGGTGACCCGCAGGATGTACTGCACGAAGGTCACATCCGATATGCTTTTGAAATTGAGGCCAAAACTTTTCTGAACCCATTGGGCAACTGGGATTACGATGTGGACAATCTGCCCCGGCAGAGCTGAAACTAAAAGCGCGGCCTGATCTTTTGAAGAGACAGCCCGCGCTTTTGTAATCCAGTCAACCAGGACAAAGGTCATACGCCTTGCAGAAAACCGGCGGTCAGCCGTCTAGAAAACCAGATGGAGCAGGAGGCTGGCTGCACCTGCTCCGAAAATCAGCAGCAAAGGATGCAGCTTGAACTTGATCTGGACAAGCAGCGAGATAACAAAAAGAACCAGCGCGATGGGGACGATGGCTTCCAGGGGTTTTTGGGAAAAGGTATTAAGCCATTGACGAAAACCCTGATCGGCCGTCACATTGATCATCGCGGTTTTTCCGATGAAGACGGCGGCCGAAATGATCAGCCCAACAACAACAGGCCGGATCCCATAGAAAATCATCGTGTTGAGTGGATGATTCTGGTATTTGCGGAAAATACCGGCCACCAGCAACACGAGAAGCAGCGATGGCATGGTCACACCAGCCGTGGCACACAAGCTGCCAATGATCCCGGCTGTTTTATATCCGACATAAGTGGCTGAGTTAACAGCAATGGGTCCTGGTGTCATTTCGGCGATGGCCAGTATGTCGGCAAACTGGGCAGCAGTCAGCCAGCCATGTTGTGTGATTTCACTCTGGATCAGGGGTATCATGGCATAGCCGCCACCAAAACTGAAGAGGCCGATCCGGAAAAATGACCAGAAGAGTTCAAGAAACAGCATCATGACTCGGCTCCTTTATCTGTATCGGGTGACGGTTTTTTCGGATTGTCCCCGTTCTTTTTGGAGGTATGCCGGTTCTGATCGGTTACACGGCGGACCAGTGTGGGATGGGTCCAGTAGAGTATAAAGCCCAGCAGGGCACCACCAAGAATGATCAGCAGGGCATGCACCCTGAGAAAGGCAACCAGCACTGTAGCAGCAATAGCCAGCAGCAGCGTCAGCCAGTCTTTGACGACACGGCGCCCCATTTTGATGGCTGTCAATAAAATCAAGGCGGTGACCGCAGCCAGGATGCCGGTAAAGAACTGCTGAACGAAAATATTATCCTGAAAGCCTGCCGTGCCAATCGCGATAATTAGAATCACCAGCACTGACGGAAGCACGCAACCCAACATAGCGGCGATGGCACCGCTCACGCCGGCCATCTGACGGCCGATGAAAATGGAGGCGTTGACCGCAACGGGTCCGGGCATCGATTGCGCCAGAGCGATCATGTCGATTAGTTCCTCAGGTTTGATCCATTTTTTGTTGTCTGTTATTTCCCGTTCAATCAGAGGCAGCATGGCAAAGCCACCGCCAAAAGTAAATAAGCCGATCCGGAAAAAGGTCAGGAACAGTTTCCAGTGGATTCCGGGCACTACCGGCACATTATTTTGCTGCGTCATCAAATACCTCCAAAGTGTATAACAAAAGCCGGAAGTAAATGCAGCCCCGGCTTGTCAGGTGAACAGCTGACAGCTTACCATAAATCTCCTGATTTTGCACCACCAGACAAACAGGTAGAACATCTTTTCCAAAGTCTTTTTCGGTGTTTTATCCTGCTGCGCAGGATGGAAAGCTACTCAGGCAAATCAATGAGCTGCTGCCTTTGAGAGCAGATCATTCAAGTGGCTGTCGCGTCCGCCTCCATGTCATCTGGAGCAGCGGCCAGTGGATCTGCTTCACCATGGCGGACATTGATCATGCAGATCAGAGCAAGCGCAAAGGCAATCACTGAATAGAAAAACAATGTCGCATAATTATCTGTCAGATCCCTGATCCAGCCGAACAAAGTCGGACTGAGGATCGCGGCACTGAAAGAAAAGAAATAATAGTACCCCGTGAAACTGCCGATCCGATCTTTACGGGCCAGTTCAAGGACCATGGGCAGTGAATTGATGTTGACACAAGCCCAGAACATACCGCCCAGTAAGAGCAGAACGCGCAGCAGCATCAGCTCTTCGATAAAGAGCATGGGGATAAACACCGCAATCAGCCCGACCAGTCCGATCAGAATCAATTTTTTTCTGCCAAAGCGGCTGGCAAGCAGACCTGACGGAAGGGCGAATATCACCAATGTCAAAGAAAAAAAGGTCAACGTCATGGTCGCATCGCCTTTAGAGACCTGAAGTTGTTTGGTAGCATAAAGTGTAAAGAAAGATTCAACAGCATTATAACCGCAAAACCAGAAGAATATGGCCAGAAGCAGGGCGATAAGGCTGCGCTTCTCCCCCTTGTCAAGACCGCTGAACATCTCTTTCCCGATCTTGTGTTTCACATTATCCCCATCTGCCTGGCTGTCAGCAGAAACAGCCGCTTTTCCGGATGTTGCCTGTGCCGCCAGAAGATCAGCACGACCCTCAAGAATACGGGCCATGCGCCGGCTGTCTGGTTCACGGACAAAGAAAACCAGCATCAGCAAGGCGAACAGCATAACGATGGAACCCATAAGGAAGGGCATATTGTCTCCGCCGATTTTCGCTAATGTACCGCCGGCAAGAAAAGCGACAATGCCTCCGACGCCACCCATCAGGTTGATGACGCCATTCGCTTTGCTGCGATGGATCGACGGTGTCAGGTGCGGCATCAGGGAAACGACCGGTGAGCGCCAGATTGACATGATAAGGTTAAAAACAATAATCACGGACATCATGGTCAGCAAACTGCCTGTTCGCGGTATGAAAAAGAAAGCCAGGGCACAGATCGGTATGCCGACCAGGATGTAGGGCATGCGTTTGCCAAACCGTGTTCGTGTGCGGTCACTGATCTGACCTACCAGAGGCTGGAAGACCACACCGAAGATGTTATCGATTGTCATGATAAAGCCAATGAGAGCGGTACTTTGCAGGTAGCGCTCTTCCAGCAGGAGCGGTACAAAGCTGTTATAAAGGCTCCAGGCCAGTGAACTGGCAAAAAAACCAAAACCAATCAGAAAGGTTTTGCTGTAATTCAATTTCTGCATAAGCTGCCTCCTGCTATGATTGGCCGGCGACAGCCTTGTACAGCGCGATCGCCTGGTCGGGCACATCGGTGATAACCGCATCCGGGGCCAGCTGAAAGGCCATGCGCAAATGATCAGGATCGTCAATGGTCCAGACGTTGACCTGGATACCTGCCTCATGGCAGGCGTCGACAAACCCGGGAATTCTCAAGTTGGCATAATGGGGGTGCAGTGCCTGTGCGCCGACATGACGGGCGTACATCCAGGGTTCATATAAAGCACAGCTGTAGAGGAGGCCGCAAGGGACGTGAAGTTTCCTTTCTTGTGCCAGCAGGGCCGCCTGCACCAGGCTGTAGTGGATGAAGGATGACAGGCATATGCGCTCCGACATGTGGTGGGTGCAGGCCAGATCAAGGACAGCCTGCTCCAGGCCGGGATAGAGCGTGATACTGTTCTTCAGTTCGATGTTGATAACAAGGCTGGTTGGCTGGATCAAGTCAAAAACTTCAGCCAGTGTGGGAATCTGCTGTCGGGAAAAACCCGGCAAGATCCTGCTGAAATCCAGTTGCCGCAGCTGGCTGAGCGTCAGCTGGTTTACATGCCCTTGCTCACCGGTTACCCGGAGGCAGGTTTCATCATGGGTGACAACAACAACACCATCTGCTGAAAAGTGCACATCCAGCTCGATGCCATCAGCGCCTTGCTGCACAGCCAGATCGAAGGCCGCCAGGGTGTTCTCCGGAGCAGCGACACTTGCGCCGCGATGGGCCCAAATCTTTGTCTTCATCATTTTCCCTCCCCTGCGGGGACAATCGGAAACGGCTGTCCCGGCTGTTGCGCTGCCGCAGGCTTTGATGGCTCAGACCTGACGGCCGCTGTCCTTCAGGCTTCAGAAACAAGCGGTTTTTCTGATTGGCATTATATCATTTCAGCAGGAAACTGTCCTTACCTGATCTGCAATCCAGAGGTGTAAAAAAGTCACGTAACAACTATTGAAGTTCGTATGACCATATGTTACAATCAATGTAACATATATAAAGGAGGTGAGAACGTGAGTGTTCCGTATCTGCCAGGGACCAACCTTCGTCTGGATCTGGATGGCGAACAGAATTACCGTCATGTCCTGGAAGCGGTCTTCGCGTTAACCGGTGGCATTTACCTGTCCCAACTGACAGAGATGATTGGCGTTCCTGCGGCCACACTGCAGAATTGGGTTAAACGGGGGTTTGTTTCTAATCCACTTAACAAACGCTATACGCGTCGACAAACCTGCCGCATGATTCTGATCGCTTTGCTGAGACATACCTTGTCACTGGATGAAATCGCGGAGTTGCTGAGCTGGATCAATAACAATCTGGCTGATGAACAAGATGACCTGATTGATGACAGCGAACTGTACCTTTATTTCTGTGATGTCATATTGGGCATGCCACCAGATACCTGTCCGGGACAGGCAGAACTGGAGAACCGTGTATCAGCCGCGACCCGGTCATTTGAGACAGCTGACACAGATGACCATGAACGGCTCAACCAAGTGCTTTTGACCATGATCCTGGCATACAGGGCCTACCAGATGCAGCTCCATGCCAGAGAGCAGTTATCCAAACTGAGAGGGGAGATGCAAAAATGATCAACTGGTGGCGGGAACTGGTTCTGACACAACAGATTTTCGCTTTGTTTGCTGTTCCGGCTACAATTGTTCTCGTGATCCAGACGGTTCTTCTGTTGATTGGCCTCGGAACACAAAGCGGCGATGCAGATGGAACAGATGACACCGGCGTTGATACAAGCGAAGAGCCGGCAGAAGGCCAGGCCGCCGACTCCGGGCTAAGACTGTTTACCGTCAGAGGCTTTGTTGCCTTTTTTTCCATAGGCGGATGGACAGGCATCGCGCTGATCGATCTTGCTGTCCATCCTGTACTGGCTGCGAGTGGTGCGTTGCTGGCTGGCCTGATGGCGCTTTTTCTTGTCGGATGGCTTGTCAGGCTAGCGCTCAGTTTGCAAAGCGCTGGTAACCTGGATGTGCGCAATGCTGTCGGACTGACCGGCCGCGTCTATCTGACGATACCGGGAGGCGGGCAACAAAGCGGCAAAGTATCATTATTGCTGCAGGAGCGGGCTGTTGAGCTTGATGCCTTCACAGAAGACGTGCGAGACCTGCCGACCGGCAGCGAAGTCAAAATCATAGGAACGCGCGGACGCCAGCTGATTGTCACGGCCTTGCGGCCGTCAGGAACGAAAGAAGATGGTGAATCCGTGCCAGAATGAAGATAGATGACAACAAACGGTCGGATTTGCCCCAAAAGAGGAAACAAGCGTGTTGCAGCAGTATGGCTGGGCACAGCACATTAAAGAAAGCAGGTAGGTATCATGCCCGATAGCGTCATAATCACTGTAGTAGTCATTATTGTTGTCTTGTTTACAACATTTCTTGTTTTGCTTTCGCGATACCGTAAATGCCCCTCTGACAAAATCATGGTTATATACGGCAAGGTCGGCAGCAATACAGACGGAAGCATGCGTTCAGCCCGCTGCGTTCATGGCGGCGCGTCGTTTATCTGGCCTGTAGTTCAGTCTTTTGACTACCTTGATCTGACACCGCTGTCCATCAGTGTTGATCTGAAAAAGGCCTTATCACGGCAAAACATCCGTATCGATGTACCCTCCAGCTTTACCGTCGGCATCTCAACGGAACAGGGTGTTATGCAAAACGCGGCGGAACGCTTGCTGGGCCTGCATCTGACACAAATTCAGGAACTGGCCAAAGATATCATTTTCGGTCAGCTGCGTCTGGTGATCGCCACCATGGATATTGAAGAGATCAACACGGACCGCGACAAGTTCCTGGAAGCCGTATCCCGCAATGTGGAATCAGAATTGCAGAAAATCGGGCTGCGCCTGATCAACGTCAACGTTACCGATATCAATGATGAGTCCGGTTATATCGAAGCGCTGGGCAAGGAAGCAGCGGCCAAAGCCATTAACGATGCCAAGAAGAGTGTCGCGGAAAAAGACCGTGACGGCTCCATCGGTGAAGCGAACGCCCGACGTGACCAGCGGATTCAAGTCGCCGCAGCAGATTCAACCGCTATTCAGGGCGAAAACGAAGCCAAGGCCGCCATCGCCGCATCAAATGCGATTCGTAGGGAAAAAGAAGCTGAGTCATTGCGTCGTGCAACGGCAGCTGAAAAATCACAGGCGGCGCGTGCCCTGGAAGAAGCCTATCTGGCTGAGCAGAAAGCGGAAAAAACGAGAGCCGATCGCGAGAAGGCAACACTTGAAGCTGATGTTCTGGTCAAAGCTGAAGTGCAAAAACGGGAAGTCGAATTCCAGGCTGAGGCTGAAGCCGAGCGTCTGCGTCGCCAGGCCAGAGGTGAAGCCGATGCAATCTATGCCAAGATGGAGGCTGAAGCCCGCGGTATCCAGGAAGTCCTGACCAGACAGGCGCAAGGTTTGGGCCAGGTGGTCCAGGCAGCCGGAGGCAGTGCCAGTGACGCCCTGCGTCTGCTGCTGGCTGATAAAATGGAAGAACTGCTTAAAATACAGGTTGAAGCCATCAAGAACATTAAGATTGATAAGGTGACAGTCTGGGACAGCGCCAGTGGTGACGGCAAGACACCGGCAACAGCCAATTTTCTTTCAGGCATGCTGAAATCAATCCCGCCTATGCAGGAAATGTTCAAAATGGCAGGCATGGAACTGCCGCACTACCTGGGTCAGGAACAGGCAGGTCAGCCGCTTTCTTCCGGACCAGATACACAATAAATATTAAAACCCTGACGGTCAAGAGAACGATACAGCAGCAGTGCAGACGGGGCAGCCTCAAACAGGGTTGCCCCGGTTTGTCGCTGACTGAGGGATCTGATAAAATAAGGCTAACGGAGGAGTGCGCCAGTTCGGTGCTTGTAGGATAGTGAGGTGA
>JAAYLM010000470.1 GCA_012521915.1 Oscillospiraceae bacterium
AACATGTCCTGCTGTGTCATTTTAACCAACAGGTTAATTGCTACAACTGACTTGCCAGTACCAGGACCACCTTCAACAATCATGACTTTCTTCGCATTTTCTGATTTTGCACAAGCAGCCAGGATCATGGCTGTGTCATTAACAAGACGCTGACTATCAATAAGTATGAATTCCTCATTGCCTTTAAGCATAGATGCCAGAAGATCCTGCAGCGATTTTGATGGCCTGATCTCACTGTTATCGATCAGGTAGAGTGTTTCTTTATTATCACCATAATGGATATAGCGTTTGATGAAATCACGTAATGCCTTTATTTCTCCATGCATAAAGGGCGGTGCTTTTTCTGTGTACACGCTGTACTGGGAGGAGAGAAGATCTTCGGGATTGCTGCGCCTGTAATTGTGAAGATAGGCGCAAGGATACAGATGAACCGGTTGTTCCTGTACTGCAACATTATAATCCCGGAAAAAGGCGGCATATGACCATGCCTGATAGGATGGATGTGTTACGGAATGTATACCGGCGCCAATAAAAGTTTCTACCATACCTTCAGCACCGGGTACGGCTTTTGCCGATTCCCACTGCTTAAGCTCAATGATAATTACATTATCCTGACCCTTATGATCACGACCGGAAATGATAAAGTCAACGCGACGCGAGCTGCTCGGCAGTTTGAATTCAATCGCAACGCCAGCGTCATCAGGCACATCATGATCATTTAGGACCTTGTACATGTAGCCGAGCGAATTTTTCCAGGATCTGACTTCAGCTATGTTGGGATGGCCTAATTTGTTTCTAAAACCTTTGCAAATGCTGTCAATTAATGTGTCCTGATCGGCATCGTCCATAAATGAGCTTCTTGTTGCGGCATAGACGATCATTTGTCCGTACCGTCAGGTGAATCTTGCTTTTCTGGCAGCCTCTGTAACTCTGTGTATTTGAGCGCACTGCCGTAAGCTTTATCCGCAGGGTATTTCAATTCGTTTTGAGCCAGTTTGTTTTTTATAATCTCTTCCGGATCGATCTTTAGAACCTGACACATTTGTAGAGCGTAGATTAGTATGTCAGCTGTTTCTTCGATGATTTTTTCTTTTTTCTGATGAACATGCAGGTCTGAACCAGACCACTGAAAGCATTCCAGCAACTCAGCAGCTTCCAGGCTTATGGATATGGAAAGATCTTTTGGGGTGTGAAATTGATCCCAGTTTCTATCCTGGTTAAATTTTGCAATCTTTTGATAGGTGTTTCGACTAACAATAGCTTCTGCATCGTAGCATGAGGTCACGTCATTGTTCATTTTCAGCCTCGCTTCCGAATAAATTTATATTGATATTATTATATCCGTCATACTGACATAAGACAATTTTGTCTGAAGATTGGATGATAAAGTATGACAATAAACTACTTGTTTAAACACTTCCACAGTGCCATAGGATGATGTTCAATGCGCATTAATATTTCATTTTAATAATGCAACGATTTTACTGGCAAGGCTGGCACAAGCTCATGATCTGTTTGACGGTATCCTTGAGGTTCGCGCTCAGGGGATGGATCCTTATCTTTTGGTTTGGGATCCGCTCAGTACGTGGATGGGTGTTGAGAATATCTTGTATGCCCTGGTTGACCGGCCGGACTTCATGCTTGACTTAGCCCGACGCATGGTCATCGGCTATATGCAGATGCTGGATTATATGCAGATGCTGGATCAGCTGGAGGAGCAGGGCCTTCTCACAGGGCCGCAGTCACTGATCCACTGTACCGGTGCGTTTACCGATGCATTGCCCGCGGATGGTTACCGGCCAGATAAACCGCGGACAAAGGATATCAAGATGTCCGCAAGAGCTGATTCTCAAGGATATCAGCACTGTGAAATATAAGCCAATGCGACTCGATCGCTGGGCTAGCATTGCCATGGCGCTTGTTCAGTCATAAAAGAGCGAAAGAAATGATGCCGAAACCATGCCTGTAAACACCACATATCCCGTCCGGTTTTTATAAGCCATACTCAGCTGAGAACTGCTGCCCCAGTGTAAAGCTGATAATAGACGCCCTGTGCCTGCAGCAGCTCGTTATGGGAGCCCCGCTCGATGATCTCGCCCTGATCGAGCACCATGATCACATCCGCGTTGCGGACGGTAGACAGGCGGTGGGCGATGACAAAGACGGTCCGCTCTTTCATCAGCGCATCCATCCCGCGCTGTACGATGATTTCCGTCCGCGTGTCAATACTCGAAGTCGCTTCGTCGAGAATCATGACAGGTGCGTCCGCGATTTCAGCGCGGGCAATGGATATCAGCTGGCGCTGGCCTTGTGAGAGTCCGGAGGCATCGCCGGTTAGCTGGGTTTCGTAACCTTCCGGCAGCATGGAAACGAAACCGTGTGCGTTGGCTCTCCTGGCGGCCTCGACGATCTCTTCATCGGTCGCGTTCAGTCGGCCATAACGGATATTGTCCCGGACAGTGCCGGTAAACAGGTTGGTATCCTGAAGAACCATGCTCAGTGACCGGCGCAGGTCAGGCTTGCGGATTTGATTGATGTTGATGCCATCATAGCGGATACTGCCGTCATTAATATCATAAAAACGATTCAGCAGATTGGTTATGGTGGTTTTTCCGGCTCCAGTCGCGCCGACGAACGCAATTTTCTGACCTGGTTCAGCGAACAGATTGATGTTTTTCAGAACTACGGTCTTTCCGTC
>JAAYLM010000471.1 GCA_012521915.1 Oscillospiraceae bacterium
AAAGATGGCCGCAGAGGCGGAAAGCTGATCCAGCAGGGACTGTTGCTCGGCGTTCAAGCCGGTCGTGCAGATGACGGCCGGGCAGTGTCGCGCGCTGATCAGGCGGCTTAAGGCGGCCAGTGCGTCCGGTGTGGAGAAATCGATCAGGACATCGAAGGCTTCGCTGCATTGTTCCGGATCCTGGTAGACGGGAAACGGGCAGGTCAGGTCGGTCTGCAGATCGGATCCGGCCACGATAAGCAAATCGGCTGATTCGGCGACCATTGAGCGGATGGTCCGGCCCATACGTCCGTTGCAGCCACTGAGAAAAATTCTTGCTGGCATGTGTGTTCCTTTCCTGATGCGTCAGGCATGGCTTGAGTGATCTGACTTAGCGTCTGGCGGCCTGTCTGGATCAGCTGAGCTTCAGATCAGCTGATACTCGCGGAGTGTCTTGCGGATCAGTTCCAGGTGCGCAGCTGACGGTTCGCAAAGCGGCATGCGGCAGTCTCCCACGGCCATGCCCATGATGTTCATGGCCGTTTTTACTGGAATAGGGTTGACTTCACAGAACATTGCCTTGATCAGGGGGATCAGGCTGACCTGGATGCGTGTGGCTTCGTCAATCCGGCCGGCATGCCAGGCGGCCACCATCTGGTGGGTCTTATCCGGAACAATATTGGCGATCACCGAGATGACGCCCAGACCGCCCAGGGAAAGCAGAGGCAGCACCAGGCCGTCTTCGCCTGAATAGAGATTAAGCCGGTCTCCGCAAAGGTTGGCGACCTCGGCGACTTGTTCGATGTTGCATTCTTTTACCGCGTTGATCGTTGGCAGTTCAGACAGGCGGCAGAGTGTTTCCGGATTGATGTTGAGACTGGTGCGGCTGGGCACATTATAGAGGATGATCGGCAGGTCGACCGATTCGACGATCATTTTGAAATGGCGGTAAAGACCTTCCTGTGTGGTTTTGTTGTAATAGGGGGTGACGCTGAGCAGACCGTCGACACCCAGTTCAGCTGCTTTGACACTCAGCTCGACGGCGTGTCTGTTATCATTGCTGCCGGTGCCCGCGATAACCGGCACGCGGCCGCGAACGGCTTCCACGACCTGGCGTATGGCGGCCAGATGTTCTTCATCCGGCATCGTTGACGCTTCGCCTGTGGTTCCGGCCACGACAATCGCGTCTGTATGCCGGCTGATGTGCCAGTCACAAAGCCCGGCCAGTTTAGCAAAATCGACACCCTGGTCATTAAAAGGGGTCACAATAGCAACGGCAGAGCCTCGGAATATTGGTTTTTTCATGACGGGTACCCTCCAGGCGTTAGATTCTTTTTATGTTGTCCTGTAACCGCGGTAAACGGTTATCTGTGATTTCATGATAGCATTCTCTGTACTTTTCCGTCAATTCTGGCTATAATCCGGGCATGATGATGAAAAAACAGGATTTCAACTACATATTACCCGAAGAATTGATCGCCCAGCACCCGGCTGAACGCAGGGACGGATCACGCTTGCTGTATCTGGACGGCAACAGCGGTCAAACCGAACATCGCTTGTTCCATGAACTGCCTGATTTACTGCGCCCGGGGGACTGCCTGGTTGTCAACAACTCCCGTGTGATACCGGCCAGGCTGCTGGGTGCCCGCGAAGACAGCGGCACGGCTGTAGAGGTTTTGCTGCTTAAGCGACTTTCCACGTCTGACTGGGAGGCGATTGTCCGGCCGGGCCGCCGGGTGCGCCAGGGCCATCGCCTGGTATTTATTCCGGATCGCCTGACTGGGGAAGTACTGCAAGTCTATCCGAACGGCAACCGGGTCATCCGTTTTCACTACAACGGGATCTGGGAAAGTGTCCTGGCTGAAGCCGGAACCATGCCGCTTCCGCCATACATCCATGAACAGCTGACCGATCCGGAACGTTACCAGACGGTTTATGCCAGCCAGAACGGCTCTGCTGCCGCGCCGACCGCAGGCCTGCATTTTACAGACACGCTGCTCGAACAGCTGCGTCAGCGGGGCGTGCGTAAAGCCGAACTGACGCTGCACGTTGGCCTGGGGACTTTCCGGCCGGTTCGCACGGAGAACATCCTGGAACACACCATGCACGAAGAGTACTATGAACTGCCACAGGCTGCGGTCGAGCAGATCCTTCAGACACGGGCTGAAGGCGGACGTGTTGTGGCTGTCGGGACGACCAGCTGCCGTGTCCTGGAGTCAGTGGCCGCTCGTGGCGGGCTGTCTGCGTCCAGCGGCTGGACTGACATCTTTATATATCCAGGTTTTCCTTTTCGGGTGATTGACTGCCTGATCACCAACTTCCACCTGCCGGAATCGACGCTATTGATGCTTGTCTCGGCTTTTGCCGGCCGGGAGAATGTCCTGGCAGCCTATGAGACCGCAATGCGTGAACATTATCGTTTCTTTAGCTTTGGTGACGCAATGCTGATCACGCGCCGCACCACCGGAGGTTATGCATGACGTACAACGATCCTGTCCGCTTTGAGCTGGTTCATGTCTGCCGCCAGAGCGGCGCCCGTGCCGGTCTCCTGCACACGCCCCACGGAACGCTGGAGACACCTGCCTTCATGCCGGTGGGCACCCAGGCTACGGTCAAGGGCATGTCTCCGGAAGAACTTAAAGCCATCGGTGCCGGCCTGGTCCTGGCCAACACCTACCATCTTTGGATGCGCCCGGGCTCTGACCTCATCCGCGAAGCTGGCGGCCTGCATCGTTTCATGAACTGGGATCGCGCAATTCTTACGGACAGCGGCGGTTTTCAGGTGTTCAGCCTCAGCGATCTGCGCCACATCACCGAGGACGGAGTCGGCTTCAAATCGCATATTGACGGGTCACGCCATGTACTGACGCCGGAAAAATCCATGCAGGTGCAAAATGATCTTGGTGCCGATATCATCATGGCCTTTGACGAGTGCACACCCTGGCCGGCGGACCATGAATATGCCCTGCGTTCCCTGGAACGGACAACGCGCTGGCTGGACCGCTGCCTGCAGGCTCACCAAAGGCCGCACGACCAGGCTTTGTTTGGTATTGTGCAAGGTTCAACTTTTGCTGACCTGCGCCAGCAGAGCGCTCGTGAGATCACCGCTTTTGATCTGCTTGGCAATGCCATCGGCGGCCTCATTGTCGGTGAACCGGGTGATGAGATTCGCCGTATACTAGAGATTATGATCCCCCTGCTGCCGACTGGCCGGCCGCGCTACCTGATGGGCGTCGGTTCGCCCGACTACCTGCTGGACGGGACCCTGCGCGGCATCGACCTGTTTGACTGCGTCCTGCCGACAAGGATGGGACGCAACGGCACGGTTATGACCTCTGGCGGACGACTGATTGTTAGGGACGCCGCCTACGCGCGGGACTTCAAACCACTGGATGAACAATGTTCCTGTTATGTCTGCCGCAACTACACCCGGGCTTACATCAGGCACTTGATCAAGGCCAACGAACTGTTTGGCCTGCGTTTGACCTCATGGCACAACCTGCATTTTCTCATCGACCTGATGCGCCAGACCCGCCGGGCTATTCTGGAGGATCGGCTTCCTGATTTCCGGCAGGCCTTTTTCCAGTCCTATGGCTATCCTCAGGGCTGAACAAAAATGCTGCGGCAGGCTTTGACCAAGCTGTAAACAAATTTGACAAAAAAGCGCAGCATCTTGCAGGTTTGATACGAATAATGCTATGATACGGTGTACTATAGCAGACCTTTACAGCCGGACGTTTGTCTGGCGGGTCCAGCAGGCCCTGTGCCATCTGAGCCCGGACAGCACCGGATCTGAAGGAACCATAACTTTGGAGGAAACAAATCATGATTTTTACTGTAGCCCTGACAGACGCGGCACCCGGGGGCATAGAGTCCATCCTGGGCCTGGTGCTTCCACTTGCCCTGATGTTCGGTTTGATGTACCTGCTGCTGATCAGACCGCAGAAGAAGAAAGAAAAGAAACTGCGTGAGCAGATCGAGGCAATGGTTGTAGGTGATGATGTCGTCACGATCGGTGGCATCGTCGGGCGTATTGTCAATCTGAAAGACGATGAAGTGACTCTTTCAACCAGCGTTAAAAGCACCTTGATCACTTTGAAAAAAAGTTCCATCAACACCGTGGTCAAACCCCTGTCAGATTGACAGCCCCGACCGCGCGGATGTAAAAGACCACAAGGAGGAGAGAAGATGAAGCATATTACCACGATTCAGGCGGCTTGCGACCTCAAACCCAAATCAGGCCATGCCTGCGGCGAATGCCAGACGTCCTGCCAGTCAGCCTGCAAGACCAGCTGCACGGTCGCCAACCAGAAATGTGAAAACAAAGCCCGCTGACCGCGGGCGGCAACGGAATGATCCACGGACGGCCGTGGCCGGCCATGTGGCAGGAAGATAGTGAAAGGCAGCCGCTTTTCACTATTTTTATCGAGAATGGAATGATGATATTTGTTACACCTTTTTCAGATCAACGGTGACAAGCTGGCCTTTGACATTGAAAGCCAGGCACTGCATCTGCTTGATGAAACCGCCTGGTCGGTCCTGCATGCTTACCAGGAGCAAAACGGCAGGCGTCCGGAGGCCGAGGTTATGGATCGCCTGCGCACTGAACATGGCGAAGACGCCCTGGAATGCGCCGCGGAAGTTGACAGCCTGATTGCTGATGGTGCCTTGTTTGCCCACTCCGAACCGGTAACTTACGATCAACTGTATCCTGACGGAGCGAAGATCAAATCAATGTGCCTGCATCTTTGCCACGACTGCAACCTGCGCTGCCGTTACTGCTTTGCCGGGACCGGCGATTTTGGCACAGGCCGGCGCACCATGCTGGATCTGGAAACAGGGCGAAAAGCCGTGGATTTCCTGATCAGCGCTTCCGGTAACCGGCACAATCTGGACATAGACTTTTTTGGCGGTGAGCCTCTGCTGAACTGGCCGGTCGTCGTTGCCCTGACCCATTACTGTGAGCAGCGTGGCCGGGAGAGCGGCAAAGATATCCGCCTGACCATCACCACCAACGCCACCTTGCTGGACGAAGAAAAAACGGTTTTCATCAATGAGCACTTCAGTAATTGTGTGCTCAGCATCGATGGCCGTCCGGCTGTCCACGACCGCATGCGGCCCGACAGGGGTGGCCACGGCTCCTATGAGCGGGTTGCCGCCCATATCCGCAGTTTTGTCAAGGTTCGTGGTGATCGCGACCATTATCTGCGGGCGACCTTTACCCGGCACAACCTTGATTTTGACAAAGATGTGCTGCACCTGGCTGAGTTGGGCAGGCAGGTATCGGTGGAACCGGTGGTTGCGCCTCCGGGCAGCGGTTATGAGATCCGTGAAGAAGATCTGCCGGCAATCGAAGCTGCCTATGACCGGCTGGCCTGTGCCATGCTGGCGGCAGAAGAAAAAAACGAAGGCTTTAACTTTTTCCATTTCATGATTGATCTCGGCCAGGGCCCTTGTGTCTATAAGCGCCTCAAGGGCTGTGGTGTCGGTACTGAATACTGCGCGGTCACCCCGGATGGGGACATCTACCCCTGCCATCAGTTTGTCGGGCAGAGCGCTTTTCGCATGGGTCATGTTTCTGACGCTCCGGAGCAGCTAAATCAAACGGTCCAGTCGGCTTTTGCTGATTTACTGGTTCCGGAAAAACCAGCTTGTAAGGACTGCTGGGCCCGCTACTTCTGCGGCGGCGGCTGCGCGGCCAACGCCTGGTTCGCAACCGGCCAGCTGCAGGGAACCTACGAGATCGGCTGCCGTATGGAAAAGAAACGCCTGGAATGTGCGCTCTGGCTGCAGGCCAGGAGACGTTTGCGTAAAGCCTGACACGCGGTGACAGGAAGGAGAAGACACGATGGGCTTATTGACCATTAAAGATGTGCTGAAAAACAAAGAGGTGAAGCATTTGCTGGAGGCTTCTGCCGTGCAGATGAAATCATTGGGTTATACCGAGCATTCATTTCGCCACTGCCGTCTGGTTTCCAATAAATGCGGCGAGATCCTGGAAGCCTTGGGCTATCCGGAAAGAACGGTCGAACTGGGCCGTATCGCCGGCTATCTGCATGATATCGGCAACGCGGTCAACCGCAGCAATCATGAGCAAAGCGGCGCGGTGCTGGCTTATGATTTTCTGCGCCGCTACGATATGGATTGCGAAGAAGCGATCGTGATCATGATGGCCATCGCCAACCATGATGAAGGGGTCGGCGTACCGGTCAATCCGGTGGCTGCCGCCCTGATTCTTTCTGACAAGGCTGATGTGCATCGTTCGCGTGTCACCAACCGCGACCACAGCTCGTTTGACATCCATGACCGGGTCAACTACGCTGTAACCCAGTCCACCCTCAACATTGATGCTGAGAACAAGCAGGTTACGCTTGATCTGGAGATAGACACCAAGATGAGCGCGATGATGGATTATTTTGAGATTTTTCTGATGCGCATGAAGATGTGTCGCAATGCCGCACGCTTTTTTAATCTTGATTTTGTCCTGATTATCAATCAGGTGCGTCTGCTCTGATCACTTTATATCAGGAAAGAGCGGCGACAAGCATGTGACATGAAAATAGAGGATCTGCCTTGTCCAGCTCGTATAGTATAGTTAGAAGGGTTATGCCGGTCCCGGACAGATCGTTTGTCTGGTGGGGCGTCTGCGGGGGAACCAGGAAAAGAGGTTGATCAAATCAGCGGTCTGATACCCGAATCGGTTATTGAGGAAGTCAAGGCCCGCAATGAGCTGGTCGCTGTTGTGGAGCAGTATGTCCGCCTGGATAAGAAAAGCGGCAGTAATTTTTTCGGGCTCTGCCCTTTTCATGAGGAGAAGACACCGTCTTTCAGTGTATCTCCGGCCAAGCAGATCTACTATTGTTTTGGTTGTCACAAAGGCGGCGATGTCATTCACTTTATCATGGATATGGAGAAGTGCGCCTATCCGCAGGCGATACGCCTGCTGGCTGAACGGGCCGGTGTAACGATTCCTGAACCGGATGACGTGGCCTGGCAGCAACGCAATGAGCGCAATAAAGCCTTGCAGGCGATCTGCCTGGAGGCGGCCCGCCACTTTTACCGTGATCTGATGTCCCCGGAAGGCCGGTCGGTGCAGGCCTATCTTAAGAAAAGGGCGCTCAGCCCGGCCGTATGCAAAAAATTCGGTCTGGGCTATGCCCGGGATGAATGGGACAGCCTGCTGCGTCATCTTAACAGCCTCGGGTATAAGGATGAAGAACTGCTGATTCAGTCCGGCCTCTTTCGCCGCGGCAAAAGCGGCGGACTCTATGATCTTTTCCGCCACCGTCTCATGTTTCCCATCATGGACGCTATGGGACGCATCATCGCTTTTGGCGGCCGTGTACTTGATGACAGTCAGCCCAAATACATCAACTCTCCGGAAACACCTATCTACTCGAAAGGCCGTCACCTCTACGCCTTGAATCTGGCTAAAACCAGTAAAAAAGGACACCTGGTGGTTGTCGAAGGCTACATGGATGCCATAGCCCTGCACCAGGCTGGAGTCGACCAGGCTGTCGCCTCGCTGGGCACGGCGCTGACGGAATACCAGGCCGGTCTGTTGCGCAAGTATGCCGAAGATGTGGTGCTCGCCTATGATGCCGATGCCGCGGGTCAGGCCGCTACCTTACGCAGCCTGGATATTCTGGAACAGCATGACCTGAAAGTCACGGTACTCCAGGTGCCGGAAGCCAAGGATCCGGATGAATTCATCCGGCTGCATGGTCCGGAACGTTTCCATGCCCTGATCGGCAAGGCGCTGCCTTTACTGGATTATAAGCTGTCTGTCGCCAGGGCAGCCAGCACTGGCGACACAGGCCTTGATCCTGTCGCTTATCAGGACACGGCTTGTGATATCCTCGCCCAGGAGAAAAATGCCATTGTCCGCGAGCTTTATGCGACACGCCTGGCGGAAGAGATCAGCACATCCACGGAAGCTGTGCTGCAGGAAATTGAACGGCGTTCAGAACAACCAGCCAAAGAGGGACGCCCGCCGACGCGCACAGAGCAGCCCGCCCGGCAGCAGACTGAAAAAACCAAGCAGCCGCTCTCCCGCGAAGAGCTTTATCTGCTGGCATTGGTGGCTGTGGAACCGTCAATGGCTGTGGAAGCAGATCTGAGACAGGATGATTTTTCCCCCGGACCTATGCAGGAGCTGGCTGCACGCGTTTTGGCCCGTGCCGCTGCCGGTGACTTGGATACAACGGTTCTCATCGAACTTTGTGGCGACTTGACGGTACGATCGATACCCCTGCATGACCTCATATCCCGCGTCAGCATGCAGCTGGATGAGTTGTTCGGACGTCAGGACATCAGGCAGGCAGCCGCGGAGCAGCTGTGGCGCCAGCGAAAATACCGGCTGCGCAGCCGTCTGGCTGAATTGAACAAACAACTGTCCGAAGAGATAGACACGGCAGCCAGAAATCAGCTGCTGCAGGAAACCTTGCAGCTCAACAACCGCCTGACCGAGCTCAAGCAGATGCCGGACTGGCAGCCCTGACGATACCTGCGTCACCCGGTGCGGACCTAGGCAAACAACCGGTGACGCTGAGGAATTACAGCATGCGTGAAGCAAAGAAAGACCGCCAGGAGGAATGTACATGGCAAGTGACAAGAAACATGGCCTGCTCAGTGAGCTGGTGAATAACGCGAAAGCGAACAGCAACAAAATATCTTACAAGGATGTCATGTCAGCAATAGAAGCGTCTGACATCGATCTGGAGCAAGCCGAAAAAATATTGGACCGCTTGGAAGCCATGGGCATTGAAGTCGTTCCGGACAATGTCGTTGAAGATGAATCACCGGCTGAGAATGATGCGGATATCAACGGAATTGAGGGCATCGGCGTCGACGACCCTGTGCGTATGTACCTCAAAGAGATCGGCAAAGTCCCCCTGCTGACAGCCGATGAGGAGAAAGAGCTGGCCCAACAGATGCTGGAAGGCAGTGAAGAGGCTAAACACCAGCTTTGTGAAGCCAACCTGCGCCTGGTGGTCAGCATCGCGAAGCGCTATGTGGGGCGCGGCATGCAGTTTCTTGACCTTATCCAGGAAGGCAACCTTGGCCTGATTAAAGCGGTTGATAAGTTTGATTATACCAAAGGGTTTAAATTCAGTACGTATGCCACCTGGTGGATCCGCCAGGCCATTACACGTGCCATCGCCGACCAGGCCCGCACCATCCGCATTCCGGTCCACATGGTGGAAAC
>JAAYLM010000069.1 GCA_012521915.1 Oscillospiraceae bacterium
CGCCTCATATGGATGCGGCGAAGAACACGGCGCTAACGTTTATCAGGGAACATGTGCCGTTTGGCATCTTGACAAAATATGACCTGCAAAATCTAAATCAGTATAAAGTCATTGTCGCGCCACATCTCTATGCCCTGGATGATCAGGAGATTGAGGCTTTGAGATCTTATGTGGGCGAAGGCGGCAATCTATACGCAAGCGGCCCCGCCGGACTTTTCACGGCTTGGGGGAAACGGGATCAACCCTGTGCATTAAGTGAACTGCTGGGGGTTTCCTTTGTTGGCACGACAAAAGAAGCGATAACCTATATCAGACCTGATGAAAAGCATAAAGGGATTTTACTGCATTATACCGAAGACCACCCGATCACACTTTATTGTTCGCAAACCCTGGTTAAGGCACAGGAAGAAACAGAAGTTCTGGGTTGGCTGACTTTACCCTACACGGATCCCAAAGATCCTGAGAAGTTCGCTGCGGCAACGAGCAACCCTCCCGGCAGGCATACCGCCTATCCGTCGATCGTGCAGAATAGTTTCGGCAAAGGGCAGGTTATCTACACAGCCGGGAGCATTGAAGCGATGGCTTGTGATGATCAACGAAAACTGTTTATGAACCTGATCAATCGTTTGTCAAAGAATGACTATGTGTTTGCCTCAGATGCACCAGGTTGTGTGGAATTGACGATGTACAGGCAAAAGCCGGAAAATCGTTATGTGCTCAATGTGCTCAATTTTCAAAGTGACCTTCCCAACATCCCGATCTTCAACGTGACCGTGCGGATAAAGTTTGAAACGACACCGAAAAAGCTTTATCATGTTCCTGACGGGAAAGAAATCGCCTATGATTTTGTGAACGGTTATATTGATTTCAAAATTGAACGGCTGGATATCTTCGCCATGTATATCATTGAGTACTGAAGCCGCGCGGATAACCAAATATGAGGTTCACCATGCTGATGCGTCAAGAAGAAGTCTTCTTTCAATCCCGACAGGAAAGTGCTCAATGGCTTTGGCTTGAATTAATCGGTTTTGACAACCAGCTGCCTGATTTTGGTGTTTCCGGTTTCCTGGAACGCTGCCAGTTCCAGCCCGATGGGGTTTCCCTGCTGCTCTTCTCGGCGGGCTTTGTGATGCGTCATATGGATCTGGATCAGGCGTATGCTTTGCAGCCGTATGAGCAAAGTTATGCCGGACATCCTTATTCGCTGGAAAGGCCCCGGCAGAACTGGACAAACTGGCAGTTGAGAGATCTGATCGCTGTACTGCATACGCATCAGATCAAGGTGTTTCTTAGCTTCTTCAATCTTTATACATCCGTCGGTGATGATCAGGCCATCGTCGTTGATTCCTATTTCCAGGCTTTGCCCTACCTTAGGGAAACCAGCAGGGAAGGGATGGCCCAGTATTCGATCCATATGTTAAAAAGGATGGAGGACGGTTCGTTTTTTGAAGACCATCTGCAGCAGCAGACCATCAAGGTCCTGAAAGACTACGCTTTTGATGGCGTGCAGATTGCTGACGGGATCTCTTCAACACGACTGGCACTTCAGGATGGTGATTACTCAGATGATCTTGTCGATCAGTTTATC
>JAAYLM010000472.1 GCA_012521915.1 Oscillospiraceae bacterium
CCCTGACACAGAGGGCGGTCGGCCAGCCCCAGAAGACGAAAGCGGGTCCGGGGAAGGCGATGCAAAAGTCCGGGCAAAGCATTTTGGCCGAAGCCACCCTTGACCAGCACTTCTTCGATAAAGACTACGGCGCCGGTTGACTCGACCGAAGCGGCCAGGCCATCCAGCTCCAGGGGTTTGACACAATTTATGGACAGCACCTCAGCGGAAGAGCCTTCTTGCTCAAGCAGTTCAGCAGCGTCCAGAGCCAGGCTGGCAAGGCTGCCCAGCGCGGCCAGCGTGACTTGATGGCCTTTGCGCAGAACCCGAACACGATAACGGTCGCGTATTTCCGGTAAAGGCAATCCGCCAAGCCATTCCTGGCCACGCGGGTAGCGGATGGCAACCGGTTTGCCTGCGTTCACCGCATACCTCAGTGTTTCTCTTAGATCAATATAGTCTGCCGGGCAATACACTTCCAGACCGGGTAATGGCAAGAGCAGGTTCAAATCATAGATCCCCTGATGCGTTTCACCATCTTCGCCAACAATCCCCGCCCGGTCAATGGCGATGATGACTGGCAGGCATTGAAGGCAAATATCATGCAGCAGCTGATCATAAGCCCGTTGCAGAAAAGTCGAATAGATAGCAATGACCGGTTTCATCCCACCGGCGGCAAGGCCTGCAGCCAGTGTCATGGCATGCTGTTCAGCGATGCCAACATCATAGAATCGGGCCGGAAAGTTTTCAGCAAACCGTTTCAGCCCCGTCCCGTCTGTCATGGCTGCGGATATGGCGCAGATCTTACTGTCTTTTCCAGCCAGGTCAACCAACCAGTTGCCAAAAGCCGCAGAGAAAGAACCTGGATATGCCTTGCCTGCCTTATCCTGTTCCGGCCTGCTGCTGTTATTAAGGCCGGCCTCCATGACAAACGGTGCCACACCATGGTACAGGTCGGGGGATTCTTCAGCGTAGCGATAGCCACGGCCTTTTTGAGTGACAACATGCAGCAGGACCGGTCCGTACAGGTTGTTGATCGCCTGGAGGTGCTGCAAAAGACCGGGCAGGTCGTGGCCGTCAATCGGTCCGTAATATTTGAACCCCAGATGTTCAAAAAAAACACCTTGCCGCTGTACCGCCATCCTGGTCAGCTGTTTGACCCGCCGCAGCAGGCTCAAGGCTGGCTGGCCGACCAGGGGTATCCTCACCAGCAGCTGATCCAGGCGTGACCTCATTTTGAGGTAAGGTGCGGATACCCGCAGTTTTTCCAGGTGGCGCGCCAAACCGCCGACATTGCGACCGATGGACATCTGGTTATCGTTGAGGATAACGATCAGGTTCTCACCGGACTGTCCGGCGTCATTAAGTGCCTCGAAAGCCATACCTCCGGTCAGGGCACCGTCACCGATTACGGCAATCGCATGGCCAGACCTGTTGGTATGGAGCATGGCGCGGCTCAAGCCCAGTGCGGCAGATATGGATGTACTGCTGTGTCCGGTATTAAAGCAGTCGTACTTGCTTTCAATGGTCTTGGGGAATCCGGAAAGGCCATCCATGCGGCGTAAGGTGCAGAAACGCTCACGCCTGCCTGTCAGGATTTTCCAGGTGTAAGCCTGATGGCCGACGTCAAAGACTACCTGATCACGTGGAAATTCAAAAACAATCAGCAAGGCGATCGTCAATTCCACCATACCCAGGTTGGATGCCAGATGCCCTCCGTTTGTGGCGACTGTCGCGATGATCAGGTCGCGGATTTCCGCCGCCAGCTGCTGCAGCTGCCGATTATCCATTTTTTTCAGTTGATCGGGATTGCCGATCTGTTCAAGCAGGGTCATATTCACCTCGGTCAAGCCCGACCACTCTATTTACCACGGGTCAGCAGATAGGCCGTCAAGGCCATAAGAAATGATTTATCCAAAGTTTCATCCAGCTGTTCGAGCTGTTCAAGAGCCGTTCTACTGGTGCTTTCCAGCAGTTTTTCCGCTTGTTCCAGACCGAAAAGGCTGACATAGGTTGATTTTCCGTCACGTTCATCTTTTCCTGTTGATTTGCCCAACTCTGGCTGGCTGGCCGTCACATCGAGAATATCATCCCTGATCTGGAAAGCCAGGCCAATCGCCTGCGCATAGCGGACCAGTGTCTGCCTTACCGTCGGTAAAGCCCCCGCCAGAACGGCAGCCGCTTCCACAGGCGCTACAATCAGGGCACCTGTTTTCTTAAGATGCAAGGATTGCAGCTCGTCAGCCTTCAGTTGACGTTTTTCTGCAGCCAGATCCAGCACCTGACCTCCGATCATGCCATGGCCGCCGGCTGCACGGGCGATCAGCCTTGCTGCTTCCAGTGAGGCCGGCTTTTTTAGATTGATCGCCGCCAGCAAGGTTTCATATGCCTTGTTCAGCAGATAATCGCCTGCCAGAACCGCTATGGCTTCACCATAGACAATATGGCAGGTCGGCCTGCCTCGCCGCAGATCGTCATCATCCATGCAGGGCAAGTCATCGTGAATCAGTGAATAAGTATGGATCATCTCCTGAGCGCAGGCGAAGGGCAGCAAGTCATTGCTCTGCCGGCCCAGCATTTCAGCCGTCGCCATCAGGAGAACCGGCCTGATCCTCTTCCCGCCGGCCAGCAAGCTATAGAAGGCTGCTTCCGCAGCCGTCCCCCCCGCCTCTTCCTTGCCTGTACCCACAAAAGCAGGCAGGGCCTGTTCGACCCTTGATTGATATGAGGCATAACGCTTGATAAAAACAGACTGTCCGGCAGGTTGCTCAGTTTGCTTCATCAAATGGCTTTTCCTCCAAGGTCCCGTCCTCCGACTGCAGCAGCTGAGTGATCTGCTTTTCAATCGCTGCCAGCCTGGCGGTGCAGATGCGGGACAGCTCAGTGCCTTTCTGGAAGAGCTTCATGGATTCATCCAGGGTAACATCCCCTGATTCCAGCCGTGCGACAACGGTTTCCAAAGCAGCCAGCGCATCCTCATAGGTCAGCTCCTGCAGTTCATCCCCGGAATGGGATAAGACGGTCTGCTGGTCGTCAGCTGTTCTGCCGTTTTTATCCTCAGACTGATTCATTGCGTCCTGTCCTCCTGTCCATAACCTGTTCGACCACGCAGCGCAAGGTTCCATCACTTAGGGATACATCAATGATATCTCCCCGATTGACCAGTGCTGTCGACAACAATGCACGACCATCCGGTACAGATCTGACCACGCCATAACCACGGGCCAGTACACGCAGCGGGCTGAGCGCATCCAGTTTGCTGCCCAATATGGACAAAGAGCGTTCAGCGCGCACCACCCTGTTTTCCATCGCCCGTTGCAGTGTTCCCATCATCCGGTCAAGATCAAGGCGCCTGCGGTCAATGCGTTCCAATGGCTGTTTTAGAACCGGCCTCTGTTTCAAGTGAAGAAGCCGCGTCTGCTCATGGTCAAGTTTGCGGCCGAGCGCCCGGTTAAGCTGTCCGGACAGCCGCTCGATGTAGGCTTCCTGCTCCTGCCTCACCGGCATGGCCAGTTCAGCTGCCGCAGATGGCGTTGGTGCCCGCAGGTCAGCAACAAAATCACAAATCGTGAAATCTGTTTCATGGCCTACTGCGGAAATCACCGGTATGTCTGATTCATAGACAGCCCTGGCAACCTGTTCTTCATTAAACGGCCAGAGATCTTCAATTGATCCGCCACCGCGGCCGACAATCAGCACGTCAACAGCTGCCATTTCGTTAAATCGCCGGATCGCCGCAGCAATGGCGGCTGCCGCCCCTTCTCCCTGAACAGGAACCGGGATCAGCTGCAGGCGGAAGTTGGGGAAACGGCGCGACAGCACCTGGATGATATCGCGGATAACAGCGCCGGCAGGTGACGTGACAACGCCGATGGCTGCAGGCAGCAAAGGCAGCTTTTTCTTTCTTGCCTGGTCAAAAAGGCCTTCCTTCTCAAGCTTCTCCTTCAGCTGCTCATAAGCCAGGTAGAGCGCGCCCATGCCGTCTGCTGTCATATCCATGACAATAAGCTGAAAGCGACCGTCCCGGTCATACAGCGATGGCTTCGCTGTCACAATGACTTTAAGGCCGCTTTCCGGACGGAATCTCAGTCTGCCGGCATACCCTTTGAAGAGCACGCAGCTGACTGCGGCCTGGCTGTCTTTTAAGGTAAAGTAAATATGGCCGGAGGGATAGGCTTTAACACCGGACAATTCGCCCTTGACCAGGACCGGGTTTAGATTCTCGTTTTTTTCCAGCAACGCCTGGACATAGCGGTTGAGCTGCGCAACGGTAATCGGCTGACTCACACAGCATCACCGCTTTTTAGCAGTGTTTCCGGAGCAGTTGGCTTCCCGGCCGGTTCTGGCGGTACTTCCGGCTCTGCCGCTGGTGCCTGTTTATCCAGTATTTCTTCTGCCCGATCGTCTGCCTTGCCAGCCATATCCTGGCTGATGCGACCAAGAACAGCGTTAATATAGGAACGTGATTCGTCACCGGTATACTTTCGGCAGAGGAGCACGGCTTCGGAAATGGCCACATTATGCGCCACATCGCTGTTGAAAATCATCTCATATAATGCGACACGCAAGATCACCAGATCAATCTTGGGCAACCTGTCTTTGCTCCAGCGTTTAAGCAGCGGCACAAACCTCGCGTCCAGAAGATCACGGTTGTTGCGCACGCCGCGGACAAGTATGGTCATATACTGGCGATCCGCACCTGCGACATCATAAAGTTCAACAAAAGCCTCCAACTGGGCTTCCTCATTATCTTTGCGCATTTCCATCTGGTAAAGCAGCATGAATGCTTTTTCTCTTGCGTCACGACGGCTCATATCGGACCTCCTTAACGAAACATACCGGGCGGCAGGATTTTGTCCAGCAGGTTTCGGAAAGCTTCCTTGTTGCTGAAATACCGTACACCAAGAAAATAACCCAGTAAGGTCATGCCAATTAAAAAAAGTGTCTTGATCAAACCGAAAACGACCAGAGACAAGGCCAGGGCAAAACCCAATACAGCCCCAATGGAACCAGGGTTGCGCCCTTTCAGGCTGTCCATGATGTGCTGCCAGAAGGATTTCACCGCAATCACCGCTCCACGCGCGCGGCTACCGGCTCGACGCGGGATACGCGCACAAGTACTTTGGCAACCGGAATACCGGTGTAGCGCTCAATGTCTTTTTTTACACGGTCCTGCACCTTGGCCATCATAGCCGGCACCTCGACATCGGAATAAAGGACCGTGGTGAGCAGGATGCTGATTTTATCGCCGCGGGACGGAGCGACACGGGCTTTGGCTGCCTTGATGCCGCACTGGGCCGTTTTCGCTGTGTTAAGGGCGATGCTTTCGATCGCGTCCACACCGATATCAATGGTGCCGATCTCTGAGCTGCGGATGCGTGTCCTGCGCAGACGGCCGCTCATAATGCCGTAAACCATACCTGTCAGACACAAGACCAGGACGGTCAGCCAGAAGACAATGGCGATGATCTGGTAAGTGCGCTGGTCACGTAGATAGGTCACCATAATAATCATCTGGCTGAGTATATCGTTGTTGACCATCATTAAAAGGAAAATAAATGAAAAGACAGCCAGCAGAAATGTTAAAACAATTAAGGCAAACCGGATAAAAGCGTTCATGATCGTTCAGCCTCCCTCAGGATGACGCCCTTGACATGGACATTGACTGCTTCAACCGACAAACCGGTGTATTTTTCAACATCCGCCTTGACGTGCTCCTGGACCGACCAGGCCACTTCCGGGATGATGGTGCCAAAATAGACAACAGGATAGACCGTAACAGTCACAGCTTCGTCATTGCCTTCGTGAAAGACCACTTTAACCCCTTTGCCTTCGTGTTCGACGCCAAAAGCTTCTTTCAGAGACACGGCGCTGCCTGGTTGAAGCCCGGCAACACCTTCGGCCTGCATGGCGGCTTCAGCGGCATACTGGGCAACAAAGCCCTGCGCCATCATCCGCTCGCCCCTGATTGTCGCATGTGGATATGGGTTCGGCATCATCCTGTCAGGCACGCTCCATATATTCGCCTGTGCGCGTATCAATGCGGATTTTTTCCCCCTGGTTGATAAACAGCGGGACTTTTACCATAGCGCCAGTCTCTACAATGGCGTTTTTCGTAACATTGGTCGCCGTATCCCCTTTGACACCCGGTTCACATTCTGTCACTTCAAGATCAACAAAAGTGGGTGGTTCGATACCGAAGACTTCTCCTTTGTAAGATAAAACCTTGCAGATCATGTTTTCCTTGAGGAACTTGAGCGAATCACCCAGGGCTTCACTGCTGAACGGAATCTGTTCGTAGGTGTCAACGTTCATGAAATAATGCAAATCCCCATCGCGATACAGATAGGACATATCTGACCGGTCCATTTGAGCCCGCTCAAATTTCTCGTTGGGGTTGAAACTGCGTTCGACGACACCGCCTGTTTTAACATTGCGATACTTAGTCCGGACAAAGGCGGCACCCTTACCTGGCTTAACATGTTGGAACTCAACAACCTGGAAGACTTGGCCGTCCATCTCAAAAGTGACGCCGTTGCGAAATTCACCTGCACTGATCATGAATGTTATTCCTCCGTAAAACCAATTACAGGACAAGCGGCTTGCGCAGCGAAATATAAGCCGTCCGGCCTGCCTGTGTGAATTGTATCACATCCGTGACTAGAGCGTAAAGGATCACGCGTTACCGCCGCATTTGAGGGCTTGGTTAGCCATTGCAACGGCTATCCCCAGCAGAAACCGTTACATAAAATCGGTTGTTTATAGCGTCAATGGCGCTGTGGGCGTTCTTTATGTGTCTTGTGTGCGAGACGCTCACGCAACGGACGGTCAAACTTCAGTTTGTAACGCCAGAAAACCAGTTTTTCTATAAAACGTTTGAATCGGATATGCAGGGCTTCCTTGCTGGAGCGTGGATAAACCAAAATCGACATGCAGCCAGCTCTCTGAGCACAAAGTACGTCTGTCAGGATCTGATCCCCGATCATGACACTGTTCTGTGGTGCGACACCGGCATCTTTACAGGCCTTGAGAACTGCTCAGATTGAAGGCTTTTTCGCCCAGGCGATATATGGGATACCGAGTGTTTGTGCGAAAGATTGGATGCGCTTCGGACCAGCATTGGATACAATCCTGCAGGCCAGCCCTGCAGCTGCGGCCTGTTTGACCACGCTCAACGCGTAATCATCAGCTTGAAAGGAACCATGGCGGGCTAGTGTATTATCAACGTCAATCAACACAAGCCGGTATCCGTCCTTAAACAAAGCATCAAAGTCCAGATCATCTAACGCAGCACAGTAATGGTCAGGTTTTAGATAGCGGCTTAATGTTCGTTTCATGTTTACCGGCCTGCCCTCTCTTTTTTTCACCCTGCTGCCGGATCATCCTGCCGGAAAACCTTCAGCACGTTATACGGTGAGATAGACAATAGTATACACAACTTTCCCGCCCTGCACAGCAGATCGTCTTTTCAGGTGCTGCTGTCTGACAAGCTGAGGAGCGCAGCTCCGTGGTCAGACAGCCTGCAGGGCAGATAGATGTTTTATTTTGTTTTTCTTGAAATGACCGATATGCTTGACTATAATTGGATTGTTTAGGGGGGCAGCAACATGCTTAAAGTCTGTAAATTTGGCGGATCCTCTTTGGCTAATGCCGAACAGATCCGCAAAGTCTGTGATATCATGCTCAGTGATCCGTCCCGGCGGATCATGATTGTTTCAGCACCGGGAAAGCGTTCACGTGAAGACATCAAGGTAACTGATCTGCTGATCGCGCTGGCCAATGCCCGCATCAGCGGCTATGAAGGGGCCCTTGAACTGAAGGCCGTTATCAGCCGTTTTGCCGATATCGCCACGGATCTTAATCTGCCGGTGGCTATCGTCCAGGAAATTGAAGCGAATCTGCTTGAACGTGTCCATGACGACACAGCCAACACCATGCGCTACCTGGATTCCATGAAAGCCGCCGGAGAGGATAACTGTGCCCGCCTGGTCGCCTGTTATCTGCAGAAAATCGGCAGGACAGCAAGTTATGTGCATCCAAAAGAAGCTGGCATGCTGCTGACTGAGGAATACGGCAACGCCCAGATTTTGCCTGAAGCCTATGAACGGCTTTATGAGCTGCGCCACCAGCCGGGAATTTCGGTTTTCCCCGGTTTTTTCGGATATACGCAATCTGGAAGGATTGTCACCTTTTCCCGAGGCGGATCGGATATCACAGGATCCATACTCGCTGCGGCAACCGATGCCCAGGTATATGAGAACTGGACCGATGTTGATTCGGTCTACGCGGTTAATCCCTCTATTGTCAGCAATCCTCATCCCATATATGAGATCACCTACAACGAAATGCGCGAACTTTCCTATGCTGGCTTCAGCGTCCTTCATGAAGAAGCGCTGGCACCGGCCTACCGCAAAGGCATACCCGTCAACATCCGCAACACCAACAACCCCTCGGCGCGGGGAACCATGATTGTTAAGGAAAGGTTGAATTTTGAAGGCGTTGTCACGGGTATCGCAGGTGCCAAGGGTTTTTGTTCCCTGAACATGAGCAAATACCTGATGAACCGGGAAGTTGGTTTCGCCCTGAAAGTCTTGCGTATCCTGGCTGATGAACAGATTCCCTTTGAGCATATGCCTTCCGGTATCGACTCCCTGTCCATCATCATGCGCAAAGATATTTTTACCCCGGACAAGGAAAAGATCATCACCAACCGGCTGCTGGAAGAACTGAATGTGGAAACCCTTTCGGTTAACCGCAATCTGTCCATTGTGATCATTGTCGGTGAAGCCATGGCCCGTACCGTCGGTGTTACGGCCAGAGCTGCGAATGCTTTAAGCAAGGCCGGTGTCAACCTGGAGATCATCAACCAGGGCTCATCTGAAATCAGCGTTATGTTTGGTGTTCGCGAAGAATATTGCAATTACGCGGTCAAGGAGTTGTATAAAGAATTTTTTCAGCGTTGACACCTGGTGGATAAAAACACGCGCCTTTTAGCGTCCGCGCGCCGCCCGGTCCATGATCCGGCTGGCATCAAAAAACCGCTCCAGGCCAAAAGCCTGGCTGTTTCGTAATGTATAGCCGTTAACCGGCACTTTGTCGACATACAGATAGCGGTCGCCAAGGTAAAGATAGGCCGTCGGCCCCAGCCCAGTAAACAGGATAAATCCCTGGTCTTTCAGGTATTCGGCCCGTTCATCGGATCCGCTGATGAAAGCGCCGTTCGGATAATGCAGCATGGTGACCGGACCGGTCAGGCTGCCCACTTGTGTCAGCCATTTTTCCGTGTCTTCCTGGATTCTCTCCATGCTCTGGTCCCGGGCGTTGATAAAGCCGTAGGTGGATGACGCAAAACGCCATCCTGTGGCAATCAGTCGATCAGCTATGCGGCGCACCGTCTCACGGTAGGTATCCAATTCAGCATCACTGATAGTCAGAACCGGCAGGCCATGCTGCTGCAACGCCTGGTTGCGGTCATCCAGCTGGTCCCGGTCGGTCACATAGCCGAAGATACATTCATATCCGGTCAAAGAAAGTGTGCCTTTAGCACCGTCGAGAGCGAAATCCGGGTGCTCAGCGACAAACTGGTCCAGCAGGCCGATGACTTCCGCGCCCCGCTCAACAACCCTTCTCCCCGTTTCATCATAATATTCCGCCGCCACTTCACCTGCATCATCAAGAACCAGATTCCAGGCATTGCCGCTTTTTTGACGGGTCACATAGTAGTTGACCCCTTCCACAACCAGTACCAGCGGCTTTTTACCGGGAGGCAGCTGCAGTGTCTGCGGTTCGCGCTGTTCATTATAAAGCGCGTCACCGTCGATTAAGATATAGCCACGGTCATATAGGGCGCTGATCATGGCGGAAAACTCACTGACTGTCAGCATGGTTTCATCGGCCGCTGAGGCGTAAAGCCCGGAGAAAGCCTGATGGGAGTCATGGATCAAAGGTTTGATGGTGATAAACTCCACAGGTCCGTTATACATTTCCAGCTTTTCCGGAAGATAGCGGACACAGGTTTCCAGCGCGTTCCGAATGGCTGTTGCATCGGGGAAAACGGCCTGCAATGCCGTCAGTTCCTGATGGGCAGAAAGGTAACGGCCGCCTTCTACGCGTCGCAGTGCTTCTTCCAGCAGCGGCTGGTACATTTCGTCGCGGCATTGTTGCTGATACAGCAGCAGTTGTTCCCGCACAAACGGGCCAGCTTCTTCTGCGGCCAGCAGTTTTTCGCAAATTTCCCAGGCAGTCCAGTATTGATGCTGCTCCAGATGTGAAACACTTAGGGCCGCGTCCAGGCGCAGTGCTTCCATCTGGTCGAACTCATCAGGCAGACCAGCCACGCCCTGGCTGATGTTTTCCAGGCTGCCGATCTGGGTAAAAGCACGATCTACAACAGCACGCCCGACCCTGCCAAAGAGATAATCACGGGCAATCGTTCGTAAACGGGTGATCATCCGGGCAGCAGACAGTTCAGCCAGGTTTTCCACCAGTCTGATTTCCTCTTCGGCCAGCACCTGCCCAGCCGTTAATTTCCCCTCGATATCCAGGAGCATTTCACCGGTTGTTTTTTCCATAACGCCCAGGGCTTCGCGGAAACGTTCCGCGTTGCGGTCCAACGGATCATCAACGAGTGCTTTTTCACGCACCATGCGGTAAAGCTCGATCACCTCATTGTACGAACCTTCATCCAGCGCTGACTGAAAGGACGTTAAGACCTGCTCTGCCCTGGCATGGCGCAGATAAATGACGCTGCCGATCACCAGGGATGCAACAAGAACCGAAGCCATCAGACCAACCAGTATACGCCGTGGCCATGACTTCTCACTTTTTTCCTGGCTGGTAAAGATCAGTCCGCCCATTTATACCCCATCCAGACCCAGCTGGCGGTTGTCCAGCGTTTCTTCCTTGAGGTATGTTCCGACGCCGGGTATCTGCTTTTTGCGATAATACTGGTCGTCCTTAATGTTTGACTCAGATAAACGGTGGCAGCTGGTCATATAGCTTCCTTTTTTCGACAGCAGGACATTGACCCCCTGGTTGGTGCGGGTTGTCTTCTGCGGCACTTGTCCACTGTCGAAAACCAAAACCTTACGGATGTTGCTGACTGCGACAAAATCATCTTCAGCCTCATCGTCCAGATAGAAAAGGCCGACTACCGGTGAAGCCGTGCTGAAGGCGTTGACCAGTTTTTTCCTGTTTGTTTTTGTTTCATAGACATTGAGCGGCAGTTTGGTGAATTTGCCGCTGGCAAAACCAATAAGGACACGACCGGCATAATCATCGGTCATGTGGATAAATAAGATCCGTTCCCCATCTTCCAAACCAAGCAGGTTGGGTGTGTATTCGCCCAGATCTGACGGCTTATGGTCTTTGATGTCGAAACACTTCATTTTATACACGTTGCCGCGATCTGAAAACAGCAAGACATCAGCTTTGTTTTTTCCCTCAATCTCCTGGATGATCCGGTCTTCTTCCTTGGTCTTTAGTTCGCCGGCACTGCGCAGTGAGGTTAAAGCGAGTTTTTTCAGGTAGCCGTGCTCAGTCAGGAACAGACGCAGGTTAAAGTCCTCAATCAGCTGATCCTCATCAAGCGTGTTTACCTTCTCAATCTGCACCAGGCGCGACTGGCGCGGCTTGCCGTATTTTGCAGCGATCTGTTCCAGTGTCTGGCAGATCCGCTCATCGATTCGCTCTTTGTTTTCCAGGACATCCTGCAAATCGGCTATCTCCGCCGCGAGGGCCTGGATATCACCGGTCCTTTGCAGGATATACTGACGGTTCAGCTGGCGCAGGCGGATTTCCGCGACAAATTCAGCCTGCGGCTGATCGATCGCAAAACCCTGCATCAGGTTGGGAATAACATCGGATTCTTTTTCTGTGCCGCGAATGATCTGTATGGCCTTATCGATATCGAGCAGGATTTTCTCAAGCCCATGCAGCAGGTGCAGCCGTTCCCGTTTCTTTTCCAGCTCATAGGCGATTTCCCTGCGTATGCAGATGCGCCGCCAGTTGAGCCATTC
>JAAYLM010000473.1 GCA_012521915.1 Oscillospiraceae bacterium
GCCGAGCGATCTGCCTTCTGGAAGCCAGGCCCGCTTTTTACTTCCGTTACATTGCCACAGCCAATAATACCCCAACAAATTGTCATAGCACACCTCACCTAAGCGATCTGTTAAGTTCTGATCAGCGTACCTGCCATAAGAAACCCATGGCAAAATCTGATCTTCAAGATAGCTATCTTCTGCCATTATAGCCACGAGTTCCCATCCAGGCAACAGAACGTACCTTGCCCGATCATGTGCAGATCGATAAAATGTATTTGGGCCTGCAGCATCGTGCTGTGTTCTACGGCTCTGACAGGGACAAAGCGGAGGTTGCACCACATGGACAGGAAAAGCCAGGATTTGAGAACAACCATAGAAAATGGCAACACGATCATTGGTATTGAACTGGGCTCCACACGCATTAAAACCATCCTGATCGATGATCTTTTTATGCCCATCGCCTCCGGCAGTTTCGATTGGGAAAACAGCTATACTGATGAGATCTGGACATATCCCCTTGATGCCGTCTGGCGGGGCTTGCAACAAAGCTATGCTGCGATGGCGGCGGATGTGCAGAAAAAATACGCTGTTACATTGAAAAAAGCCCGCTCGCTTGGTATCAGCGGTATGATGCACGGATATCTGGTTTTTGACCAAAACGGGCAGCTGCTGACCCCTTTTCGCACCTGGCGCAACAACATCACTGAACAGGCTTCTGCTGAACTGACCAGGATGTTCAACCATCCGATTCCGCAAAGATGGGGCATTGCCCACCTTTATCAGGCCATATTGCGTGGAGAAGAGCATCTGCCCCGGATCCACTGCATGACGACCTTGTCCGGTTATCTGCACGAGCAGTTGACCGGCCAGAGGGTCCTGGGCATCAATGACGCTTCCGGACTTTTTCCTGTCGATCCAGCCACCGGATGTTTTTCCCGACAGATGATGGAACGTTTCGAACAGCACATACAGACAGCAGAACGACCCTGGCGCCTGCGGGATATCCTGCCTTCTGTCCTGATGGCAGGTGAAGCGGCCGGTGTTCTGACCGCTGAAGGTGCTCTGAAACTTGACCCAAGCGGTACGCTGCAGCCGGGCATCCCGCTCTGTCCGCCGGAAGGTGACGCTGGCACCGGCATGGTCGCAACCAACAGCATTGCGCCAAGAAGCGGCAATGTATCGGCCGGCACGTCGGTTTTTGCCATGATTGTCCTCGAGCAGGCCCTCTCTGCAGTCCATCCTGAGATTGACCTGGTCATGACGCCGGACGGGCGTTCGGTCGCCATGGTCCATTCCAACAATTGCACTTCTGATTATGATGCCTGGATCGGACTCTTTTCCGAAGCCATCAAGGCTCTTGGTTTTTCTGTCAGTAAAGGGCACCTTTACGAAACATTGCTGAGCCAGGCACTCCAGGGAGAAACAGACGGAGGCGGCTTGCTTGCCTATGGATATGTCGCCGGCGAACATATAACCGGCTTTGCTAAAGGGCGACCGCTTTTTGCGCGGCGGCCAGACAGCGCGTTTAACCTGCCTAATTTTATAAGGGTCCATTTGATGGCCGCTTTGGGCGCACTCAAGGCCGGTCTCCAAATCCTAACTGAAAAAGAGAGGGTCAGGATCGATCATATCCGCGGACATGGCGGGTTCTTCAAGACGCGGGAAGTCGGCTGTAGCCTGATGGCGGCCGCTACCGGCGTTCCTGTTTCCATCGTTGAAACAGCAGGAGAAGGCGGCGCATGGGGCATCGCCCTGCTGGCCGCCTATACAGTGCGCAAGCAACCGGATGAAAGTCTCTGCCACTTCCTGGAAAACAGGGTTTTTGCAAGCCTCCCGGTCTTGTTAACCCTGCCCGATCCTGCTGATGTAGCTGGTTATGATGTTTTCTTCCAGCGTTACATGGCTGGCCTGCCTATAGAGCAGGCAGCTGTCCGGCATCTGGAATGATGCCGCTCAGGAGTGAACCCTCCCCGACTAAATCTTACGGCTTAGAAGGAGAATGCGCACGATTGAAATGTTCAATCTGCCGAATTAGATAACGGCCAACATCATGCATAAAACGGGAGGCGTGCGGTAAGAGCGCGTCTGGAAAACCAAGCAGGAAGCCGTCTGCCTCCAGCGTCAGATCTCCCGCATACTGAATATCGGCAAGAGCCTGCGTAACGCCTGGCCAGTCCAACTTCCCCAGGAAGGGCAACACATGTGAATCCTCAAGGTTATTGTTGTCATGAACATGCAAAGAGAGCAGTCGATCATGGCCCAGCTGACGAATCATTTTCTCCAGCGCCACCTTGAGTCAAAGGTCTTCACAATAAGGCTGCAAACGACGATATATGTCAAGGTTCAGGGTTTTTTTCTCTGCATCGTCCGGTAGGTAAACAGGGTGAACAATAACGATCGAAGCACCCAGGATAGCCGATATCTCAAGAGAACGAACAATGTCGGAGAAAGCCTTCTTGTTATAGGCGGCGTCGCCTGCGATATAGGTGGGGAACGGCGCATGAGTCTGATTGAAAACAATCTCGTTTTCGTCTGCGACCGCTCGCATCTGCCTGGCGTAATCCTTATAGTCCTCGCGATTAAGCGGGTGGCCTTGCTGGCTGAGGTTGGTGTACATGGAAAAATCAAGAGCGTCAAAACCCGCATGTTTGATGATCTTGATGGCTGTCAGCTCACCGAACCGGTCAGATAGATAAGAGGTGTGTGTCGATAGTCTCATGAATGGATCCTCCTGGCCTTCACCCTGCCCGGCCCTGTCATTGCGGCTGGAAGGCAAGTCATATGATATCATGTCAATACCAGGGCAGCTGTAATCTGTTACATTGAATCATACAGCTTTACTACCCCGCGCAGCGGGTAGACTTTTCAGGCGCTGCTGTTTGACAGGCTGAGGAGCTTGCTCCGCGGTCAAACAGCCTGTGCAGCAGGAGAA
>JAAYLM010000474.1 GCA_012521915.1 Oscillospiraceae bacterium
ATGGAACCACCAGGCTGGCCCCGGTGTAACCCAGGCTGGCTTGCCGTCGCGGGCAAAGGTGCTGCCAATGGTTGACAGAATCATATTGTCGTTGGCATTGAGTGAGTAAAGCAACGTACGGGGCAGTGAGCCGGCTGCCTGACAGGCGTTGAGCAAATCAGTAAGTCCGGTGGCAATTGGCTGATCCGCGATGGCGTCGAAACCGGTGTCAGGGCCAAGTTTTACGAAATACTGCTGGCTGGTGTTGCGCAAAGCGCCAATATGGAGCTGCATTGTCCAGCCCAGTTTGCTGTATATGGCGGCCAGGTCGGTGAGTATGGAGAACTGCACCTGCGCGACCTCATCTGGGCTCAGGACTTGACCTGCCAGGCGTTTGCGGAAGAACTCGTCAGCTGCGGCCCTGTCACGGGGCTTTTCCGGCAGCGTGTCAAGCGCATGATCAGACAGGCGGCAACCGCGTTCATGAAAATAAGCAGCACGCAGTTGCAGGGCATCCGCCAGATCGTCCAGCGTGCGAATCGTTTTCCCTTCTGGCCAACAAACAGCGGCCAGCTCGGCTACGATCGCAGGGTATTCAGGATTGAGAAGCCGGGTGAAACGATCCGGCCTGCTGGCGGGAACAACCTTGAGATCGCCTGTTTTTCCCGCCAGCCTGTCATGATCTGCCAGTGAGGAAACAGGGTCGTCTGTTGTGCAGAGTAGGCGAACCTTGAGTTTTTTCAGCAACGCGATCGGATAAAAATCCGGTTTCCCCAAACAGTCATTGACCTGATTCCAGATCGCCGGCGCGCTGTCCGGGGTCAGGGGCTGGCTGATGCCGAAATAACGCTGCAGTTCCAAATGGGTCCAGTGATAAAGCGGATTACCGATCAGGTCAGGGAGCACCCTGGCCCAGGCCAGGAATTTTTCTTCAGGATCAGCATCGCCGGTGATGCATCGTTCAGCCACTCCAGCCAGGCGCATGGCCCGCCATTTGTAGTGAGCTCCACCCAGCCAGGCATCAGTCAGGTCGCGGAAGGGTTTGTTGACCGCCAGTACGGCAGCATCAATGTGGCAGTGAAAATCGCAGACGGGTAAATCGGCTGCATGGTTGTGATACAAGTGGCGCGCAGTCCCAGTCTGCAGCAGGAAATCCTTATCCATAAAAGCTTTCATTAAATTAGGCCTCTCTTTCCTGGTCTGTATCGGCTATCGGGTCAGGTTAGAAAACCTGAACTTGATCTTGCGCACTTATTGTAACATAAGGTGCCTCAGGTCAGCGCCGCTTTTTCACATCCTGAGCCTCATCCGTCGATGTCCCGGGCTGCCCCTTGGCAGGGAGCGGAGCCCTGTGCTAGACTGACAGCTGAACAGCGCTTATATTCAGCCGCGTCTGCTAGACGCGGGGGCTGGTGAAAGGAACGCAAAACTCATGAGCACACATCGTCGCTTTGATTACCATTCCACTGCAGACCTGCAGACCGATCTGACCGCTTTCAACCTGGAGCTGCCGGTCTCCGGAAGCCTGTCAAGCCTGGCCGAACCTGTTGCAATCGGCACCGGTACCGCCGCGAACCGTATTGCCGTCCAGCCTATGGAAGGCTGTGACGGGACAGATGATGGAAGCCCCGGCCCTCTGACCCTGAGACGCTACCAGCGTTTCGCTTCCGGTGGTTCCGGCCTGCTGTGGGTAGAAGCAAACGCTGTGGTCGCGGAAGGGCGGGCAAATCCGCACCAACTCTGGCTGCACAGCGACAATGTCGTGCGTTTCACTGAGCTGGTTGAGCTGATTAAAAGAGAAGCGCCCCGTGAACCTTATACTGTACTGCAGCTGACGCACAGTGGCCGGTATTCGCGGCCTGTGGACCGTCCGAGGCCCCAGGTCGCTGTGGACAACCCTTATCTGGACAAACCCGGACAGCAGAATGAACTGCTCAGTGATCACACATTGGCTGCCCTTGTCCCGGCTTATGTCAAAGCAGCAAAGCTGGCCTGGGAGGCTGGTTTTAATGCCGTTGATGTCAAGGCTTGCCACCGCTACCTTTTGAATGAGCTGCTTTCAGCCAGGACACGGCCAGGCAGATATGGCGGAACACTGGAGAACCGCTCCCGTCTGCTGCTGGACATTGTACAGGCGATCAAGGCTGAGGTGCCGATAGATGTCGCTGTCCGACTGAATGCTTACGATGAAATCCCCTATCCCTTTGGCTGGGGTGTCAGTGAATCCGACCACAGGGTGCCGGATCTAAGTGAAACGCGCTGGCTGGCTGTCCGCCTGAAAGAAGCCGGGGTATCAATGATCAATGTCACAGGTGGCAACCCCTATTACAATCCCCATGTGAACCGCCCCTATGACAGCGGTCCTTATCAGCCACCGCAGCATCAGCTGTTTCATGCGGTCAAACTGCTTCAGGCCTGCCGATCTTTACGCTCTGTGCTGCTTGAGAACGATGAAAAGTCCGGCCAGGAAAAACACCCGGTTCGCCTGCTGGCATCAGGGGTCAGCTGGCTGCGCCACCTGGCAGCCCCGGTAAGCGCTGCCCTGGTTCAGCATGGCTGGTGTGATCTGGTCGGTTTCGGCCGGCAGGCTTTTGCTTATCCGGATTTTGCTTCAGATCTGCTGGCAGGGGAAATGGATGAGAAAAAATGCTGCATCGCCTGTGGCAAATGTTCGGAAATCATGCGTGACGGCGGTAGTGCCGGCTGTGTTATTCGCGACAGTGCGGTTTATCTGCCGATCTATCAGGCTGGCCGAGCCGGAAAAGCCCCGCTCACCAGCAAGGCTTCGGGTGAACACGTCTGAAACCCGTCCCGATCGGGACATAAGGCAGCAGACAGGATCCATGGATGTTCAGGGAGGCACGCGATATGAATGAATCGAAGGAAAATACAGCGGAATCTTTGTTTAAAGTCGCGCTGGTCAGCGGGGGTGCCAGGGGGATCGGGCTGGCTATCACGCGGCGATTGCTGCAAGATGGCTTTCGCGTTGCCATTCTTGGAACCCGTCCGCCTGAACAGCTTTCCCCACTGCTGCAGTCACTGGCAACAAGCGGACCGGTCCGCTATACACAGGGCAATCTGGCGGATCATGGTGACCGCCAGCGTTTTGTCGCTGAAACAATGGCTGACTGGGGCCGTGTTGATTGCCTGGTGAACAACGCCGGCGTCGCGCCCCTGCAGCGGGCTGATTTTCTGGAGATGAGCGAAGAAAGTTATGACCGTGTGATGGCCATCAACCTGAAAGGGCCGGTCTTCCTTACCCAGCTGTTCACCGACCAGCTGCTGCGTCAGGCGATTCGTCCGGATGGATTGCGGGGTACGATTGTCAACATCAGCTCCATCTCAGCCGACACTGTTTCAACCAACCGCACGGAGTACTGCCTTTCTAAAGCCGGGCTGTCCATGCTGACCCAGGTTCTGGCCGCCCGCCTGGCTGATGAGGGTGTTCCGGTTTATGAGGTGCGGCCAGGTGTGATCCAGACCGATATGACAGCCCTTGTGCAGGAGCGCTATGAAAAGCTGATCGCTGAAGGGTTGTTCCCGATCAGACGCTGGGGGCAGCCGGAGGATGTGGCCAATGCTGTTGGCCTTCTGGTGTCCGGGCAGCTGACCTATGCAACCGGTGAGTGCCTGCACATCGACGGGGGCTTCCATATCCGCCGGCTGTAAGGCCGCGGCACGGAGCAGGAGGATCAACATGCGCATCCTGGATAAAATGAATGGCGAGTCCCTGCTTATTCATGGCAGTGTGGTCGAGACTCACCATTGCTCGGTGCTGGTCATCGGCAGTGGTGCTGCCGGCCTCGCGGCTGCGCTGCGGCTCTGGCAGGCCGGTGTACATGATGTTGTGCTCATGAGCGAGGACCGCTGCGCCGGCACATCCCGCAACACCGGTTCTGACAAGCAGACCTACTATAAACTGACGCTATCCGGAGATGTTCCGGATTCTGTCGGACACATGGCAGAAACACTTTTTAATGGAGGCGGCATGGATGGCGAACTCGCTCGCATAGAAGCCGCTTTGTCTGCTGCCTGTTTCCAGTGGTTGTGTGATCTGGGTGTGCCGTTTCCCCGCAACAGGTATGGGGAAGCTGTAGGTTATAAAACAGATCATGACCCGCTGAGCAGGGCTTCTTCTGCAGGCCCGCTGACTTCCCGAATGATGGTGGAGTCACTGGAAAAGGCTTTGGCTGAAACGGCTGTAGCTTTGCTCGACCAGCGGCAGGCTGTCACATTGTTGACAGAGCCGCTGGAACATCGTGTTTTGGGCGCTCTGGCGCTGGATTTGCCAGGTAACAGGACCAGCCGGTGCTCCTTGCCGCGCTATACCCTGGTGCTGGCCTCTTTTATCGTCCTGGCTGTAGGCGGACCTGCCATGGTCTACAGCGACCGTGTTTATCCCGGCAGCCAGCTGGGGGGGACCGGACTGGCGTTGTCAGCCGGAGCCCTGGCTGTCAATCTGACAGAATGGCAATATGGGCTGGCTTCGCTGATGCCGCGCTGGAATGTTTCAGGCAGTTATCAACAAGTATTGCCCCGCTATATATCCACTGATGAAACAGGCAGCGACACCCGCGATTTTCTGGCAGAATGGATTCCTGACCGGCGCAGGCGCCTGAGCCTGGTCTTTCGTAAAGGCTACCAGTGGCCGTTTGACTCGCGCAAACTCGATGGTTCTTCGCTGATTGACCTGCTGGTGTACCGCGAAACGGTGTTGCTCAACCGCCGTGTGTTTCTGGATTTTCGCAGCAATGACATCGGCCAGGCCGTCACACCGCAGGATATGGACGAGGAGACGGCACAATACCTGATCCGCAGTGGTGCCACGGCTGAACTGCCCTGGCAGAGGCTGCGCCAGATGAATGATCCAGCCTATGCGTTTTATTTGTCACATGGGGTTGACCTGGCTAATGAACCGCTGGAAATCCATCTTTGCGCGCAGCACCACAATGGAGGTCTGGCGGTGGATACCAACTGGCAAAGTCAGGTGAACGGTCTTTATGCCGTCGGTGAAGTCAGCGGAACACACGGCGTATACCGACCGGGCGGCAGTGCTTTGAACAGTGGTCAGGTCGGTGCCTGGCGCGCTGCAGAACACATCCGCCACTGTCTGCAAAACCCGTCTGACAGCCAAGTAGCTTCCCGTCGGCCGTGTCAGCCTGCAACACATTCTGCAAGCGTGATGAAGCAGCTGCACGATCTGCTGCTTCCCGCAAATCCAAATGTCACAGAAGAACCAGGGCAACTGGAGCGAAAATGGCTGGCGGCAGCCCAGCAGATGAGCCGCTTTGCCGGACCTTTCCGGGATATTGGACGATTGCCCGAACTGTTGCGTGCAATCGAGCAGGATCTGGAGGAATATGGCCAAAATTTGCCAGCAAAATCAAGTGACGAAGCTGCTCTGGCCTGGCGATTGCGGGATTTGTTGCTGACCCAGCGCTTTCTTGTGCTGGCTATGCTTGACTATGTCAACCACGGTGGCACCAGCCGCGGTTCAGCACTTTATCTGGAAGATGGCGGCATCCTGCCACTTCCCGGTTTGCCGGATTATTTCCGCTTTCGCCATGACGGACTGCCCCTGACGGATCAGATTCAGAGTCTGCAACTGACCCATGCCGGCCAGATAACCGGGCAAATTGCGATCCAGTGGAAACCAGTCCGGCCGGTACCGCATCCTGATGAGTCTTTTGAACAGGTCTGGCGTGCCTGGCGCGGCCAGAACGCTAATAGCGCGGAAAGCAGGTAAAGCAAATGAAACCATATTGGGGAATCGTAACAGACGAAGTATGTGCCGATCCGCTGGAAGCCCTGGCGGCTGTTGCTGACTGGGGGCTCCATGCTGTGGAAATCAGGGGCTGCGGCCATGGCCGGCGTGTGCCTGATCTGGAAAAGCCAGAAGCCGAAGCGCTTCTGGCCAGGACCA